>JAUMBM010000392.1:0-2981 GCA_032115735.1 Saprospiraceae bacterium | reverse complement strand
TTGTCGGGCTTACCAAGCAATACAAGCAACTGATCAATAGCTTTTTCTGCATTTGGTTGCCAATCGAGAAACTGGAAAAGCCTGTAGTAGGCACTGTACCTGAACCTATCTGCCTGCGGCAGATCCAGTGAGTAATTGTGAAAACAGTAAGCCTCCAGCAGCTGTTTTTGTTGTAAAAAAGCCTGGCTTATCAGCCTGTACACAATGAGCTGATCGCGGTAGCGATAGCCATCTGCCGACGCTGCCTGCTGGCTTTGCCAGCCCTGCAGCAGCGACCAAAGCTCCTCCCTGGCCTTGGGCAGCATAAAGTTTTTTTCAAAAACAGCTGCCAGCAGCAGCTCCTTGGCGAGCTGGCTGCGAACGGCCGCCGCCGGGCGGGCGTCGATGCCGGCCCAGTGCCGGCGCGCAGCAGCAATATCTTTTTTCAAAAGCGCCAGATGCCCCAACAGCAAAGCCTGCAGGTCGCCGCCAAAGGCCTCAGGCGACATCTGTTGCAGGCTGGTGTACAATGCATCGACATAAGCCTGATCGGCCTGTAATTGCTGCTGCCGCAGGTCGGCAGCTATGCCCACCGGCAGGCCGGTCGCCGGCTGCTGCCGTGTGCCACCAACGAGCTCCTCGCTAAACAACCAGTCCTCCACCTTATTTATTTCCCTGACAAACAACAACTTGAGCACCGGAAAATCAGGTATAAGCTGGTAAACAGATTCAATAGCCATCAGCGCTCTGCCCGGTTCTTTAAGTGCCGCCAGACTTATAACCGATGCTTGCTCAAAGGGGGTGTCGGCCATCGCCAACGCAGCCTCCGTCTGGGCAACATCAAATAACTGATAGGCGTGGATACGCTTCTCCGGGCTTCGCACAAATGAAATTGCCGCAAGCAGCGAGCGCTCAGCAGCCTGTGGGGTCATGGCTGCTTTGTGGTGTAAAGCCCAGCCAAAAATCACCGACGACACATCCTGCCGGGCATTAGAAAAGTAGGCCTTCCACAATTGATCAAACTGTTCCCGGTCTTCCCGGTGCCGTGCCATCACCAAGCACTGGTAAGCGTAGCGCAGCGCCAAAAAACGATCGTCAGTCGATTGCAACTTGCTGTAGGCCTGCTCCCGGAGCAACTGCAGGTTCTCTGCCAGCCGTGTCGTGTCGCCGGCGCTGCCGCTCCACGGGTCGCGCTGCTGGCGCTTATGGGAAAAATGCTCATAGCGCTTGGCCAGCAACAAATAGCTGAGCGCGGGTGCCCGCGCCGGCTGCTGCAGCGCTTTCCAAAAAGCATTGTTGGCAAGCGCCGCATCCACCGCCCCGTCCAGCGCATGCTCCAACCCGGCCAGATCGAGGCCGTAAAGCACCGCGTATACCTGCGATGCATGTATCGTGGGTCCCATATAGCTCGCCCATTCGGCACAGTTGCGCAGGCGGTCCTCACCATCGCTAATTTCTTCACCTGCCAGGCGGCCGGAAGCAGTATAAGCAAAGGGCTCATGGGCGTTGCCTGCCAATGCGGGGTTCAACAGGACTGCCTGGTAACTGTCAGGCCCGCTGCCCGCCTGCTGCGCAGTCAACCCTGCCGACAGCAGCAGACATGCTGCCAGCCAGCCGTAAAGCCTTCGGCTAGGGAGCGTAAAAAGCGTCCCACAACTGGTCAATTCCATAGTCCTGCATTTTTTGCGGATTCCAGTCAAAAAATATCAAGTTTGCAGCAGGTATGGCTGCTTTCAACTGGCCAACACCAACCATCAGTTCTTCTGCCGTAGCCTCATCGATGCGTATCTCATCTCCTGCACGTATATACATACCCGCATAGGTTGTATCTGATAAAAACCTAAAGCGATTGTCCCGAACTTGTATAAGCTTAGGATCTGCCGAAGCCGCCGCAAAATCAACCGCCCGGGCCAGTCCCCGAAAACGCCCGTCTCTGAAAACAGCTCCCCAGCTAAACAGCGGTAAGGCCAGATCGAGGGGAACAGGATAATCCGTTGCACGCAGGTATGTAGACAGCAAGTCTGTGTCAAAAATGGCGTCGCGGGTGCGAAATTGCTCGACAGCCGCCAGATTGTAGCACATCAGAACGACACGGTCGACAGGGGGGTGCAAGCCGGGGCCAACGTCCTTATACTGATGCATACGCACAGTACAACTGATCTCCCATTGGGGATACAGCCGTTTAAGTGACTGCAGGAAAGCAAAATAGAAGGGGCGACTCGCTTCTGTCCAGTCGCAGTCAATCTGCAACTGCCGAATTGATACCGCCGACCGTACGCCACTATCCGCAGTAGGCTGCCGCTCGATATCAGCCATCGTAGCACCCTGCAGAAAAGGATGCGCTGCGATAACACGGCGACTGATTTCTGCAACTTTCCCCCCCACCTGCCGTGCCAGTTGGTCCGGATCATGCGACTTGAGGAATACCCGATTGGTCATATAGACTACCGGACACAGCCGGAGGGGCCCCTTATTCGGAATCACCGACTCCCAGCCGTCAGCAGGCCATTGCGGGGGCAACTGCAGGGGGGCAACGGGCACGGGCATATCGTGAAAATCGCTCCAGTCTACGTCAAAATACCGCAGGTAAAGCAAATCAACACCCATAGCATCTGCCAAACGACGGTCTGAAGCGTCAAAGCTCAGATTGGTTCGCCAGTAGTACATCGCTCGCTGCGTCTCCTTGCCTGCCTCTGCCGGCCGCTGTTGCCATGCCAGCGCTGCCAGTGACAATAGCGCCACAACCAACAGATAAATGTGTTTCATAGGGGATCTGTTTAAGGAATCATGGGGTGAAAAATCAGTTGCCGAAGAGCTCCCCGACGAAGGCCCCGCCTGCCCACCACACTTTTGCCGCTTTTTAGCAGCAAAAAACGGCTGCAGGGCCAGCGCTACTGACCATTATATTGCTCAAATCGAATCGTCTTGTAGTGCTCGCCGACAACGTAGCGGAGTTCGCGCATGAGGCCGTCCGGTGCTTTGTAGCCCGGAGAAATCGTTAT
>JAUMBM010000391.1:0-3524 GCA_032115735.1 Saprospiraceae bacterium | reverse complement strand
TTTGCCAAGGTACTCACGGGAGCCAGGGGGGCTTATCCCATAGACGAAATTTTCGGCTACAGCCGCCGGATGCCCGTGTATACACCCTCGCGCCCGTCGTCTATCCAGCCTCATTTTCGCCACCAACAGAGCGATCTCGTTTCTCTCAGCTTTCGGTTCGACCAGGCTTTCGATGAGCTGCAGTTGCGCCATCGGCTCACGGGCTTCCTGCTGTTTCAGTCGGAAGGGGTCTACCGAGTCAAGGGCATCGTCGCCGTTCAGGGCCGCGATCACCGAATGATCATTCAGTCGGTAGGCAATTTTCTGGAATTTGAGGAGGGAGAGGCCTGGCAGCAAGACGAGGCGCGTGTAAGCCGCCTCGTGTTTATCGGTAAACGCCTGCGGCCTGAGGGTTTTGAAAAAATGCTGCGCGATTGCCTGCCGCCGGCAGGCTGAGCCGTTGTCCTGCCGGATATGCGCTTCGCGCAAAATTCCTTTTTCCCCAAAAATACCGCCCGCTAGCGCCCCTGCTTCAGTTTTCGCCTGGGCATGAGCGGGAGCAAGGCGGCTATGACGAGCAGCAGTCCGCCCCATTCCCGGACGAGCTCTATGTGGGGGCTCTCGGCCTTCATACTGCCCAGCAGTGAAGGCGCTCCCAGCCGCAGCCAGTCAATGAGGGCGGGGAGCAGCGACAGCCACCAGACAAGCAGCAGCAGCAGGAAAGGAAGCGTCAGCCACCAGGGGGGCACAGCCCGCCAACGCCACAGCCATAATACTGCCGTCAGGCCGTACACAGCCATCCACGCCAGTGGATCAGGGTCGTTCCATTGCAATGCCGCAAATGAAAAAAAGATTAGACTCAAGACGATTGCAATCCAACGCATAGGTTGTCTTTATGTAAAGCTCAGTACCGCCCCCATCGGAGCCGATTGGCGGTTTCAATGCAAAGGTGCCATTTTTTTGACAATCCTGAATAACAGCCGCTTGATAAAATCCAGGGTGAATTTATTGCAAAAATGCTTCCTGCCGACGAACCAAAGCTGGTTTCTAATGTCATTATTTAGACTAAATAAACGTTGTTTGTCATTGGATGGTGACGGCCTGCGGGCTGTCACCACTTACAGCAGGTTCCGAAGCAGCAATGTAGGCATACGTGCTTAAGGAAGCGGCAAACAGCAGTATACCCAAACTCAAAAAACCAAATGTCATGAACCGTTTGCATCGCTGGGGCCTATTATCGCTCCTCTTAACAACCACTTTAACAGCCTGCTATGATGAGCAGGATCTTATCCCTTCCACGCCTGGCAGTAATTCCTATACTTGTGCGGAGAGTGCAGCAGAGCAGGAGCGTTATCTGCCTGTAAGTTGGGATGCTGCACCTGCCTATGTCCGCAACTACGTGGCGGATAATTACCCGGGCTTGCAGCCGGCGTTGGTGATACTTGATGAAACAGATGCCGATGATTATGAGGTATACGTGCTCTCGCAGTCCGGCTGGATATCCCTGCATTTTGATGACGGGCGCTGGGAACGTACCGAGCAGCAGGGTAGTCTGCTGGCGCTGCTACCCAACGAAATTGTCAATTGTATCAACGACCGCTTCCCGGGAGCCAGTATTGAACATTTTTATACCGACTGGGCGGGAGATGTGGAAGTTTACATCCTTTTCCAAGGCTTTATTTTCGAGCTCGATTTTGATCGTATCGGAGGAGGGGCTTGGCCGGGGGGCAGCGATACCACAGGTAATCTGAGCTGTCTATTTGAGGAAGAAGGCCATTATCAGCCAGTGGCCTTCACCAGTCTGCCGGCCGGTATCCGGCAGTATTTGACAGCCAACTATCCGGCTTTGACGCCCGCGCTCATCCTCAAAGAACTGGACGAGCAGGAATGGGAGGTGTATCTCAAGGACAACCAACGGTGGCGCTCGCTGGAATTTGAGGGCAATAATGTAGTCAGCAATCGCCTGGAGGGACATTATCTCCCTCAAACGCCTTCGTCCTTGGCAGCTTGTATACAGCAGGCCTTCCCCTCAGCCAGCCCGCAGCTGGTATACCGGGAAAACGACGGCGATTATACAGCCTACCTGCTGATCAATGGTCTGATAAGGGAAGTATCCTGGATAGATTAGTGTTGGATTATGAAGTATAGGGATTGTGTACCCCCTGACCCTCACGGGCAGGGGGTATTTTTATGCCGCTTCAAGATCCGCCAAAAGTGCCAACACCTGCTGCCGCAAGGCCGGCAGCGCTGCAGCCAGCTCGGGCGAGAGGGCATCTGCCATGGGCTGGAGTTTTTCTACCGATACGGCAAACAGGTACAGCCTGGGCAATTTTCCCAAGACCTGCAATCCCTCTACCACATCGCGCAGCCCTATATCATGCGTGCTGAGCGCCCGCGGAAAATCTTTTGAAAAGCGCGGCTGTATGAGTCGGATGGTGCCGGCCGGCCGGCCGTCGAGGGTCGCATCTACCAGAATGACCGTGGGGTATTCCTCAAAGTAGTTCATCAGAAAAAATCCCCCCGTTCCTCCGTCTACCATGTCGAGCCTTCCTTCAAGCCCGGGCGTGTTCTGCATCCAGTTGATAAAGTGTACGCCGACACCTTCATTCCCCATGAGGATACTGCCGATACCCAGCAGGAGCACGGATGCTTTGGATGATTTCCAGCGGCTGCTCTTCATTGGCAACCGGTGTACCCATGAGGGCGGACTCGTAGGCCGACCGCTTCCCTTCCGGGTCGCGGGGCGAGGCGTTCCAGGTAGTGGGTATCACTAGTTGGTAGTTTTCTATCTTCTGGTCGTTGATATTGATCCAGTGGGCCAGCGCTCCCCGGGGTGCCTCAGCGTAACCTACGCCCTGGCAATTGGCGGGCCGGGTAGTGGGATTGAATTTCTCCATGTTGGCCATACGGGTGTCACCATTGCGGATGTTGGTGAGCAGCTGGTCGTAGAATTCCTGCGTCCATTTCATCACCAGCATGGTCTCTGGCCCGCGGGCAGCGGTGCGACTCAGGGTGGAGAAGAGGGCAGTGGCAGGCAGACCTAGCCTGGACGGGGTGCTGTCGACAACTTCCCTGTATTCTTCAATGCCGCGGGCGTAGCCTACCAGCACGCATGCCAGTGGGCCTACTTCCATGGCATGCCCTTTCCAGCGGTGTGTCTTGAGGAAGCTGTAAGGCTCTTCTACATTGAGGTGGCTGAAAGGCGGCTTGGGACCTGTGTAGGCCAGGTTGCTCTGCCCTTCATACAATATACGCCGTCAGCGCCTTGCGGTACAGAGCCCTCAACGCACAGGACATACTCGCCATAATAATTTTTCATGGTCTGCTGCAGACTCAGTTCGGCCTGGTGACCGGAAGCCGCTATCAGGGTCTCGGTGTAGTCTAGCGAGAGCTTATCCATAATGATATCGGCAACAATGGGTGGGAAGAGCGAATGAAGGATTCGCTGCAGCAGGTGCACTCCTGAAAGTGCAGCCAGATGACAGGCACGCGCGGGTTGGTCATCATGGCTTTGGAAACCTGCGCGACGCCGCTGGCCTCAAGAC
>JAUMBM010000390.1:0-2369 GCA_032115735.1 Saprospiraceae bacterium | reverse complement strand
TGGACGAAGCTGGAAGATTTTTCCCACGAAGTCTGGCAGTTGGCAACTTTTTCCAACGAGCTGGATCTTCACATTGACAAACTCGCATCGGATCCGCAAAAACTTTCTCCAAGGGATATATTGGCACTGCAAATGAGGCATTTCGAACAATTTGTCCATGAGGCTTACAAGCTGGGAGTTGAGCGCGTTTTTGTCATTCACGGACTAGGAGAGGGCAAGCTGAGGACGGCCATAGCGCGTAGACTCAAAGAGATGCACGAGGTGAGTGCGTACAAAAATGAATATCATCCTAAATACGGTTGGGGAGCAACGGAAGTTATTTTCTCATAACCAATTGTTTAGTAAAAAATATATAATTATTACACATGCATAATCACAAGAAATGATATGATGCCGAACAACTGCGTAATATCAGACTTCTGTCTTTATCTTTGTATTCGCAAAGTTTGTCCGGGGGGATCTCCGTCGGATCAGCTGCGGAGTATTCCTAACCACTTAAGTCGATAACCGTACATGACCAAAGAAGCTAATTTCGACCAGTTTGAGCGCCGCCATATTGGTGCCAATCCCAGCGCTGCAGCGGCTATGCTGCAAAGAATTGGAGTTCCTTCTGTAGACAAGCTAATCGACGAGACTATTCCCGCCGCCATCCGGCTCGAGCGTTCGCTCAATTTGCCCGATGCGATGACGGAGTACGCCTATCTTCGGGAGCTTGCGCAGACGGCCCGGCTCAACAAGGTGTTCCGAAGCTACATCGGCCTGGGCTATTATGGTACGGTAACGCCTTCTGTGATTCTGCGCAATATCTTTCAGAATCCGGGCTGGTATACGCAATACACACCTTACCAGGCTGAAATCGCACAGGGCCGACTGGAGGCATTGCTCAACTTTCAGACCATGGTAAGTGACCTGACAGGTCTGCCCGTGGCCAACGCTTCATTGCTGGACGAGGGTACGGCTGCTGCAGAGGCTATGGCCATGTTTTACGGCCTGAAAAACAAGAAGGCCAAGGCGGAAGCAGCCAATGTGTTTTTGGTGTCTGACAAGGTATTTCCGCAGACACTGGAGGTATTATACACGCGTGCGACGCCACTCGATATTGAAATCAAAGTGGTCGACGAGCAGTCGATGAATTTTACGGACCGCACGTTTGGTATCCTGCTTCAGTACCCCGACAGGACAGGTGCTGTTTCAGATTACAGAGCACTCACCGAGCGCGCAAAGGCATCGGGTGTGTATGTGACTGTAGCCAGCGATTTGCTGGCATTGACCTTGCTGAGTCCTCCGGGCGAATGGGGTGCCGATGCAGTTGTGGGCAACAGCCAGCGCCTGGGCGTACCTATGGGTTATGGCGGCCCTCATGCAGCTTTCTTTGCGTGCCATGACGACTACAAGCGACTGATTCCGGGACGCATCATCGGAGTTTCGGTTGACCGCAAAGGCAACCGGGCATTGCGTATGGCCTTGCAGACGCGCGAGCAGCACATTCGCCGCGAGAAAGCCACTTCAAATATCTGTACCGCTCAGGCACTGCTGGCCATTATGGCGGGCATGTATGCAGCCTGGCATGGTGCCGACGGACTGAAGAGCATTGCCGGCAAGGTACACGAGCAGGCTCGCCAGCTCGCAACCTATGCCCAGTCGCTGGGCTATGTGCTGCACAGTCCTCATTTTTTCGATACCATACGGCTTGAGGCTGACGCACATACCATTGAAAATTTGCAACGTGCTGCACTTGCACACGGCATTAACCTTTACTACGACAGGCATGGTGTTCAGATAAGTCTGGATGAAACAGTACTGGAAGAGGACCTTCAGGATCTGGCCAGCGTGCTGGTGGCGGGAAAAAGCCATTACTCCCACAATTTTACAGCCGAAGCAGCAGCAGACTTGGTTCTTCCCAAGGCCCTGGAGCGCAGTGTAGATTTTCTGACGCATCCGGTATTTAGCAGCTATCATACAGAAAGCGAGATGATGCGCTATATCAAGCGGCTCGAGAATCGCGATTTATCGCTGATGCATTCGATGATTGCGCTTGGTTCTTGTACGATGAAGCTCAATGCGGCTACGGAACTGATACCGGTAAGCTGGCCTGAGTTTGCCAATCTGCATCCCTTTGCGCCCATTGATCAAACGGAAGGCTACCAAAAAATCTTTGCTGAACTGTCGGCATGGCTTTCTGATGTGACGGGCTTTGCCGCTTGTTCTCTTCAGCCTAATTCAGGGGCGCAGGGCGAGTATGCAGGCTTGCTTACTATCCGGGCTTATCATCTTCACCACAATCAGGGTCACCGCAATGTGGCGCTCATCCCGGAGAGCGCTCACGGTACCAACCCGGCCAGTGCCGTCATGGCAGGTATGGAGGTAGT
>JAUMBM010000389.1:0-7030 GCA_032115735.1 Saprospiraceae bacterium | reverse complement strand
TGCCATTGTATGCAGCAAAACACCTTTATCCACCAGCTCTTGTCGGCATTGGGATGAGCCCGACTCCAACAGTCGGTTACCGCCTCCCAGTCCGACCGTCAGGCCGGAAGCAGCCAGCTGACATGGCATCAAATGGTGGTAAGCGGGCTTTTTTACATGCGCATAAAAGCAGGCAGGCATGGGGTCAAAAAGACTGCCTGTGGTGATCAAACCAGTACTTCTGCCGCTGTCTTTCGCAATTTCCAAAATACTCTTAACGGCTATAGAGTCACTATTGACTCCGATCCCGCCGGGATAACCAATGACACCCGCGCAGATTGTCATGGCAGCCTGACCGGGCTCCGTCAACTCACCGTTGCCATAGTGTAAGCCCGAAAAGCGGCAACGCTCCAGCTGCGTGAAATTGCCTGAAGCATACATACCGGCTGTCAGCTGCCCGAGTCCCATGCCACCAGTCATCACCAATACGATATTGCGGGGAGGCTGTCCCGTCGGCAGCACGGACTCAGCAGATTTCGGCAAACTCGATACACTAGTTGTACAGGCACTTATAAACAAGATTGACAACAAAGTGGGCCTAAGCACAACAAAGATTGCGGACTTTACCATTCGTTTTTCTGTAAAAATCATCACTAGCTTTTTACCAACAAGCCGGCCGGGCCTGCAGCAGCAGGGCTAGCCCAGCAGTGAGTAGCACTTACCAGGTAAGGCTGCTATGACAGATTTGCATTCCAGTTCCAGCAGGACTACTGCGAGTTGACCGGCCTTAAATCCACTCCCGGCCATGAGCTGATCCAGATGCACAGCATCCCTTCCTCTCAACAAAGTTAAGATGATTTCCTCTTCCGGACTCAATTCATTTTCAAACAAGCTGATCTGCTTTTTGAGCTTGCTCTCTGCTTGCTGCCACCCCATCTGCAGACTAAGATCCTCGGCATCCTCTATCAATGCTGCCCGATGGGTTTTTATGAGCCAGTTGCAGCCAGCGGATGATTTGTCGGTCGAGCGGCCAGGAAATGCAAACACATCGCGGTTGTAGTCGTTGGCAAGCTGTGCCGTGATCAGTGATCCTCCACGATTGGCTGTTTCGACCACCACAACAGCATCTGACAGCGCCGCCACAATGCGATTGCGCATGGGAAAATGCTCCCGCTCCGGCAGAACCTGCCAGCCAAATTCACTCAACAGACCACCCTGCCGAACCATTTTTTCAGCCAGGCTGGTATGTTCAGAGGGATAAACAGTACCCAGTCCGTGCGCCAGCACCCCCAGGGTCGGAATGCCCGTTTCCAGACAATATCTGTGCGCACAGGCGTCAACACCATAGGCCAATCCACTAACAATCAAAACATTGTAAGCAGCCAATCCTTTCAGCAATTGTTCTGTCGCCCGCTGCCCGTGCGCGGTCGGTTGGCGGGTTCCTACCACCGACACGATGCGCTGCGAGTTTAGATCAGCACTGCCTCGGTAGTACAATACGGTTGGCGCATCGGGACAAGCCAGCAAGCGGTAAGGATAGGGCGGATTAGGATACACCAGCACCTGCACTCCATGAGCTTCTGCCAGCGCAAGCTCAGCTTCTGCTTCCCGCATTGGCTGGGGGGCATGAATAGCAGCTGCAATAGCGGGACCTATGCCCGCAATTTTGACAAGCTCTCTGGGGCTTGTACTAAAAATCTCCCGGGCACCTCCGCAGTGATGCAGCAATGTGCGCGCTGTGACCGGCCCTACGAGCGGAACTTTAGTCAGTGCAATGTCGTAGCGTAAATCGTTCATATAACACCTCCTGAAATATTTGAATGCATTACAACAGCTGACTGCAACCGCACTTCGGCAGGCAGTATGCATCACAAATCTATTTTAAACCAAGCTATTATCAGGATAAATGGGTTATCTGCGCACAGCGTTGCTAGCTGTCTTGTTGACTTTCTGTCGTTTTCGCAGACAATTCGGCAACATCCGCAATAAAACGGGACAATTGGTTGAGCGGGTTTTTCCACCACGCCTGAGAGGATATTTCGAGCAACTGAAAACCAGCAGCCACACAATACTGGCCCTGATGCCACTCCCAGTAATAGTCCGTCGAACTCCCCTCTGCCCAAAAACCATCGGTATTAACCGCTGCTTTGCTCCCATCGGCACCCGTTACAAGCATGGGCAGCCCGTTGCCCGGCCAGTAATCTGCTACTTTGATGCCGAATCCCTGCAAGTCAGTAGCAGACCGACGACTGATTTCCTGCAGCAGCGGCCAGCCTACCATGCCCCGGTAATAATCATCGACAGCCTGCTCAGGTTTGGCAATCGCCTCAGCACCTTGACTCCCGGCGTAGCGCAGATAAGCTGCGTACATGCGCATACCGGGCGCTTCCCAGACGCTGAGATACGTATCCAATTGTGAAAGGGTAAACGAACTGATAACGTGCAGTGACTGACACGAAGCTGCCATCAGACCTGCCAGACAGGCCTGAAAGTATTCATCCATCAGACCGGACATCTCAGCCGGTAATCGCTGGGGCCAGCCAATAGCACTGAATACCCCTGACACCAGTAATATATCGAACTGCTGGCCACCAAGCTCGTGCAGCGCATACACGCCCAGCCCATTTCTTTCAAGCTGCTGCAACAGTTCTACGCCCTCGGAACGCTCCCGCTTTATGCGCAATAATCTCCCCAGCAAAGCGTCGCGCTGCGATACCGTCATAGCGACAATACCTATGCAGGGGTAAGTATGCTGTGGTTTTTCATCGATTTGCGACAACAAACCCAAAATATAGTCCACCTCCGCTTCATTGATACCCGTGGCTTCCTGATAGAGCCCCCCCACATAGGTAAATTGCAGGGCTACGCCTGCCTGCCGGACTGGTGAAGAAACGGCCAGACTCGATACATCACCGGCACGAAGCTGGTGAAGGAACCGCAAATCAGACCGTTGGATTCCACCTGCTACGGCCTCTCTGACTACTGACTGCGGATTCCAGGCTTGCTGCAGCGGATTGGTCAGCAGCAGGCTTTGCCTTGCAACAGACAAATACGGCCGGCATTCTTCCCCACTAAGCTGGTGCGCATCTTCAATCACGAGATAATCAAACAAAGGTTCCTCTGAAGCAGACAGCAGCAGCGCAGCCTGCCGGGGTGTAGTAAGCCATACCGGATACAGCTGAAGCAACAGTCCACCATAATTCGCAAAAAGCCGGACCCACACCTCCCGGGCTGAGAGCCCGGAATCGCTGAGCGACCGGCTTGACTGTCTGATTTTTTTCAGTGCTTTATCTTGCTGTTGCTCATACTCCTTACAAATCTGTGGCAACAACAATTGGCTCAGCTGTTCCCACTGCTGTGCGTACTGCTCCAGCAGATCGCTGTCAGGCGGGGGCACAGGATCATAGGTCAACTGCAGACACTGATTGAGATACCAACTTTCAAACAAGTGTACCCAATTGGCGGTAGCCGTACGGCTGAGCGCACTGACCAATTTTCGGCAGGTGTCGCTGAGTCCGAACCAGTGCCGTTGCCAGTAATAGAATGCCGGGTAGTGGTCCAGATTTTTCAGGATCACGTCCAATTTATCCGAAAGCTCTTCCAAAAATTTTTGCCGCCGGGGCATGGTCATCATTTTGGCCTCCACCGGCATTCCAAACAAGCCCGTCTCATTCATTGAGGCTACGAGCGCTGCGAGTTCCTGCTCGAGTAGCCCTATCTGCAGGGTTGCCGACAATTCCTGTAAGGCCGTCTGTCTGTTGAGCCTGAGCGCATCGTCCTGTATCACCGCGGGAAGCCCGGAACGCCATCCGTCAAGTGCAGCAGCAAATCGCACCAATAGCGCTGCCAGCACGGCAGGCTTCCGTTCTATCCCCTGAACGACAGGCCATTCAAATGGAAATCCGACATGTTGCTGGTGTAAATTGATCAATTCGGCCAGCAGCTCGCGAATGGCGAGCTGCCGATCAAGCGCCAGCTTGCATTTGCCGGAAAAAAGTCCTGCCAGCCTGAGCGTAGGTTTGGAGGTTTTGAGCAGCTCTTCGCCCACCGCAGTCGTACTATCTTCCAAAAGCTCTTCGAGACGATGGAAAGCCGCTCGTAGTCCACGGTAATGTCGCTCGTGATATGCCTGTAGCTCCTCCAGATAGTCGCCCGAGTATTTCACAATCTTTTCGTGCAAATCCAGACTTTGCTGTCGGAAATGCGAAGCGTGCTCCCAAATATAGGCGAAACTTTCATGCTCTTGCCGTTCTGTAAACACTTTGGCACTGAGCGCATTGAGCGGGTGCTGAGACGGGTGCAAAGGCTGAGCCTGCATGAGCGAGGCGTATAAACCCGCAGCAACTGCAATATCCCTGCTCAGCTCACCCATCTCTTCGGGCGAAAAGCGGAGCACCCCTGGCGGGAGATTGATTGCCAGCTGATCTTTGGGTTGCCGGCCGGCGGCCGTCAGATAGAGCCCGACGACATCGCTCCAGGAGTGGCTGCCGAAGATGCGCTTGCGCACAGCACCAAAACAGGCATCCAGTCGTTCCTGTATGCGCTGCAGGCTGCGCACCGTTCGGGTAAAAAGCTGCTCATCATAGTCGGCGGCCTTCGGCAGCCGTCGGTCGCGGCCGCTGAGCAGCGCCAGCAGCAAATGTCTGTCCAGCTTGGGATCACGAAGCGTAAAAGCCAGCTGCTCCAATCCCCAAGCTGACAGGCCCCCTCTTATCTGCTCAAGAGAAGCCACATCAGGTGCCAGGATCAGCAGCTTACGGCCATTTGATAAAGTATTGATCAACAGATGTTTTACTACCTGCGTTTTGCCGCTGCCCCCGACGCCTGAGGCCAGCACATATTTTTGCGCAGCAAGCTGCCGGAAGATCCCCGCCTGATCCGGATCGAGCGGAACGCAACTGTAGCGGTGCGCTCGATCACTCCCCGCCGGGGCGGGTGCCTGCCAGTCGACAGCCACGGCCTGACTGCTACTCATCGGCAAGCTGCCGCTGGCGAGCATGGCCGACCACTGAAGTGAGCAGCCGTCATCGCAGGAGGTTGATTCCACGGCCGGAGCATCCGGAAGCGGCAGCAGTACAGGTTCATGGGAAGCCGGCTGCCAGCCCGGCAAGGCAGACAATCGCCGGCAGAGGCCCGGCAGGCTGCCGGCCAGTCCTGCGTCGCAGGCAGCCTCTAACATAGCCGCTACTTCCCGGTCAGCAGGCGGCTGTTTTTTTCCAAAATACGAACTAACCACCGCTCCCTCCTGCACAACGGTCAACTCCCAGGCCGTAGCAGACTCTTTGGCCGGCTCCATACGACACGGCCAATAGAACAATGGAAAACAGACGCGACCTGCAGGGCTATTCACTACTACACAAGGATAGCCCCAATATAAGCTCCCCTCTGCCCTGAGTTTCTCTCCCTGTCGATGTGCAAAAAACATACTTGCGAGCACCGTCGAATACTGAGCTGCAGGCTCTACAACCATGACTGCCTGCCCATGAGCGAGCAGGCTACCCAAAAAATCACCGATGACTGCTTTGTCCTCCGACAATGCATACCCATCTACCCACTTACCTGCGTAACCTTTTTCCCCTGACAGCCCTGTTTGGATGGTCATATGCCCCTGCTAGTTTTGATGCAGCACGATATAAATTTTGCCGGAAACGGCTGCTGACAGCTCCGCTGACAAGCTTTGAAGACCCGTAGTCCGCGACAGTCAAAGATAAAATTTTGTCGCGGGAATCGATAGAAATTCAGCTTTTTTTGCAATTCCTTCGGCTTATGAAGATAAAAAAAAGCACTATTGGCTGCGAGCCGGAAATATATCCGGGCTCTTTGGCCGGAGGCAAAAAATGAGGCATTTTTCCCGGCGATTGGGGCGTTGGGGGAGGCACCTGGCCCGCGCGCGCCGACTAAAAAAGGATGAAAACCCGCAGACGAAGACTCCTTTAGTATCTGTTGAAGAAAGTACTAATGCGTTTTACAGCCGACAGATCGGCTATTTTTGTCCATTTTTTTGAAAAAACTTACTAAAATAAGCGTCTGGCTAAAAAAAGTCACAAACAATGTGCTATATTTGATAGCATTTTGGCAGTGTTTTGAAGCATTGTTGTGAGACAACCCTGCTTTAGACCGTCACAGAATACAACTATAAACAACAAAAGACGGTTTATGTACCATGTCGCCGTTATTTTAACGGATGCGCAAAAGCGTATCGTATGGGTTAATGATGACTTCACCAAAATTACGGGTTACTCACTGACAGAGGCAAGGGGTAAAAAACCGGGTATTTTACTACAAGGGCCGGAAACCGAGCAGGAGGCTGTTATGAGGATTCGGCAGGGGCTCAACAACCTCACTTCTTTTAAGGAAGTCATCACCAATTACAGGAAAAACGGAGAAAAATACCCCTGCAAGCTCATCGTCCATCCTATATTTGACGACAGGAATCAGCTGGTAAACTACATTGCTTTTGAAGTAGACGGTGATCAGGTCAGAGATGATTCTGTTATTCCTCTGATGCAGCTGGAGGAGCGTTACCAGTCCAGCAGTCTGCGAGGTGTTGAAGAAATGCGACTCTTTACCCGCGTACAACAGCTCATGGAGAATGAAATGCTTTATCTGGACCCCAACCTCTCTCTGAAGCAACTGGCCGAGCAACTGGAGACCAACACCAAGTATTTGTCACAGGTGATCAACCATTTCAGTGGCTCCAATTTCCAGCAATACCTCAATGCCTACCGCATCAATCGCTTTACATCCGAGCTGAACAGTGGCAATTTCCGCCACCTCACCTTGTTTGGGCTTGCGCAATACTGCGGCTTTATCAACAAATCTACCTTTTTCAAGGTATTTAAAGAAATATTAGGCGAGACACCCAAGTCCTACATGGCCAAAATGTCTCTTGCCAATCACAACTAATACGGTTGTACCTCCCGTCTTGTATGAAATCAAAGCTTTCAGTGCGTGAGCAACCCGTGGCTTAACTCCTTGTCTCACACAACTTACCCCCTCAGCTTCCGCTTGTTGTCCGCATTCAAAAATTCAGCCCCGATTACATTCATAA
>JAUMBM010000388.1:0-5538 GCA_032115735.1 Saprospiraceae bacterium | reverse complement strand
TGCGTGTTCGGGCGTCAGCAGCCCTTTTTTCTGGGCAGTCGACAGTATGCCTACTCCCAGGCCTTTGGTCAGAAACAGCAGGTCGCCCGGCCGGGCGCCGCCATTGCGCTTGAGGTGTTCGAGGGACAGCCTGCCGGTCACGGCCAGGCCAAAGATGGGCTCGGGGCTGTCAATGCTGTGCCCCCCCGCCAGAGGGATGCCCGCATCTGCGCAAGCTGCCCGCGCACCTTCAATGACAGTATTGGCCAGGGCCGCCGGCAGTACGTTGACCGGCCAGCCGAGTATGGCGATGGCCAGCAGCGGACTGCCGCCCATAGCGTAGATGTCGCTGATGGCATTTACGGACGCAATGCGCCCGAAGTCAAAAGGATCGTCTACAATGGGCATAAAAAAATCGGTCGTGCTGATGACGGCCGTACCGTCGCCCAGATCGTATACAGCCGCATCATCCCGCTCTTCATTGCCAACCAGTAATGAGGGAAAATGCATCTTCTCCCGCTGGTGCGCGAGGATGCTGTCGAGCACTTTGGGCGATATTTTGCAGCCACAGCCAGCACCGTGGCTGTAACGCGTAAGTGGATATTGTTCTTCTAAAGATGCCTGCATCTGCCTGATCATATTTTTCACAGCCAAAAATACGTCATTGGTCGCAAGTTTGGGTCGCCGGGCAAAGACAATTTGGTTGGTAGCGTTGCTTTCGTTATTTTTGGCTCACCAAAAAAATCAATATATGCCTGTAAAGTACGTATATGCGCTGGTTGGTGCAGCTCTGCTGTCGCTGTCGGCCTGTGGCCCCAAAGACCAATCCACTGAGTCTATGTCATATCCACTCATTCCGGTGTCCTACCCGGAAACAAAAAAAGTCGAGCAATCGGATGATTACCACGGCACCCTGGTAAGTGATCCCTACCGCTGGCTGGAAATTGACACAGCAGCAGAGGTCACTGCCTGGGTCAATGAGCAGAACAAAGTGACCTTTGGTTATCTCGAACAGATTCCCTTCCGCCAGGCGGTGAAAGACCGCATCACGGAGCTCATCAACTACCCGCGCTACTCCGCACCTGAGCGGGCAGGCGATTACTACTTTTTCTCCAAAAATGACGGCCTGCAGAACCAGGCGGTCATCTACTACCAAAAAGGACTGGAGGGCAAGCCGGAGGTGTTTATTGACCCCAATAAGCTCTCTAAAGAAGGCACCACGGCGATCTCGCTGGTAGGTTTTTCCAAAGACAACAAATACGTGACGATCTCCCGCTCTGATGCCGGCAGCGACTGGCAGGAGTTTAGGGTGATGGAAATTGCTACCCGCAAGGAGCTGTCCGACCGCCTCCGCTGGGTCAAGTTTAGCGGCGCTGCCTGGCATGGCGACGGCTTTTTCTACAGCCGCTATCCGGAACCTGCTAAAGGCACAGAGCTGTCAGGCAACAACCAGCACCACGCAGTATGGTACCACCGCCTCGGCGATGACCAGTCCAAAGATCAACTGGTGTACCGGGATGATAAAAATCCCAACATGTACCACTCGGCCGAAGTGACTGAAGATGGCCGCTTCCTCGTGCTGTATGCGCAGCCCGGAACCGACGGCTTTGCCACGCTCTACAAGGACCTCAATGCCAAAGACAGCAAATTTGTCGAGCTGTTTAAGGGCTATGGCAATAAGAGCACGGTGGTGCACAGCATCGGCGACAAACTGCTGGTGTTGACCGATATCGATGCTCCTAAGTATCGCCTGATCGAAGTGGATATCAAAAATCCGGCACCCGCGGCCTGGAAGGACCTCATTCCGGAGGGCGAAGATCTGCTGCAGGGGGTTACTACCGGGGGCGGATACCTCTACGCTAATTTGCTGAGCAAGGCGACCGACCGCTACTACCGCTACAACTATGACGGCAGTGGCCGTCAGGCTATTGAGCTGCCCGGTCTGGGTTCTGCCGGCGGCTTCGGTGGAGAGGAGGATGATAAAGATCTTTTCTACTCCTTTACTTCGTTTGTGTATCCGGCAACGGTCTTCCGCTACGACATTGCTACAGGCAAGTCGTCTCCTTTCTTCCCTTCGACGCTGAAATTCAATCCGGAAGATTTTGTTGAGAATCAGGTTGAGTACACCAGCAAAGATGGCACGAAGGTGAGTATGTTTGTGGTTCATCGCAAAGACCTGCCGAAAAACGGCCAAAATCCGGCTTATCTGTACGGTTATGGCGGGTTCAACATAAGCCTGACGCCTTCTTTCTCTGCCAGCCGCATGGTACTGCTTGAAAATGGGGGTATTTTTGCCATGCCCAATCTCCGGGGCGGTGGCGAGTACGGCGAAGAGTGGCACCAGGGAGGTATGCTGCTCAAGAAGCAGAACGTTTTCGACGATTTCATTGCAGCCGGTGAGTACCTGATCAAAGAGGGGTATACATCTTCTGCAAAATTGGGAATCGCCGGCGGCAGCAACGGCGGCTTGCTGGTAGGTGCCTGCATGACGCAGCGCCCCGACCTGTTTGCTGTAGCTTTCCCGGCCGTGGGTGTGATGGACATGCTTCGTTACCACCTCTTTACGGTAGGCAAGGGATGGATTCCTGAATACGGCTCCAGTGACGATCCGGCGCATTTTGCCAATCTCTACAAGTATTCACCCCTGCACAATCTCAAAGCCGGCGTCAATTATCCGGCGACCATGGTGACTACTGCCGACCATGACGACCGGGTGGTGCCGGCTCACAGCTTCAAATTTGCTGCCCAGCTGCAGGCTTCTCACCAGGGAGAGCGCCCTGTGCTGATTCGCATCGAGACCAATGCCGGTCACGGCGCTGGTAAGCCTGTTGGCAAGGTGATTGAAGAGCAGGCCGATATCTGGTCTTTCTTCTTCTACAATACCAACAGTAAGGTCAGTTACCCTGCCGGTAAATAGTCGATATTTTTGTTCCCAAAGACAAAACTACAATGCCTGTATCTTCACTGCCTGACAGTGGATACAGGCATTGGTTTTGCATAAAATGATGTACTTTTGCCAACTGACAAGCGAAAGCAAATCGGAATCATGATCAAAAGGACTTCCCTTCTATATGCTCTGCTGGTGCTGGCTGCCGTGCTTGGCGCAGTTTCCTGCAAGAATGACTCTTCTCAGGCCAGGATTCCCGTGCGGCCGGCCGGCCCCTCCAATAGTGTCAGGGTCTACACGCATCGCTATCTGTTTCACGATGATCAGATTTTCAAGGCATTTGAACAGCGGGCCAATGCCAAAGTGGAGGTGATACAGCTGTCTTATGGCCAACTTCTCGCAGAGGCCCAAAGCAATGGGCTCGCCAATGCTGATCTTGTAATTCTCAACGATCTTGCGCAGATCAAGCAGCTCGAGGGAATGGGCATGTTGCAGTCTTTTCAGGCAGGTATTTTCGAAAAACAGTTTCCTTCGCGTTTCCTCGACCCCGAAACCTACTGGGCGCCCCTCACACGCTGGACGATGGGCTACGTTTATCGCAAAGACCTTCTGACAGCCGAGCAGATGAGCGGCTATCAGGATATTGCCATGCCCGAACTCCGGGGTCGCGTGGCCATCAGTCACATCGATTCAAGTGGTCTGATCTCGCTTGCCGGGGCTATCAAAGCGGCCCGTTCTGAGGAAGTGGCCCGCTTATGGCTGCAGGGAATCACCGCCAATCTGGCGTATCCTGCGTCCGGCAACGATTACCAGAATATCCAAATGGTGGCCGCCGGTAAGGCCGATGTAGCGCTGGTCAGTGGCTCCGCCTATTACCGCTTTAAATATTCCGGCAATCCGGCTGCTATGAAGGCGAGTGAAATGCTGGAATACCAGATGCCTATCGATGCTGACGGCAGCAACTACTACACCCTTTCGGCTGTCGGACTCCTGAAAAATGCTCCACACCGCGATTTTGCCATTGCCCTCATCGAATGGCTTTGCCTGCCCGAAAACCAGCAAAACTGGGCAGAGGCGTCCTTTGAGTATCCGCTCAACAGCTTCGCCCAGGCCAGCGATTTTCTGCTGGATATCGTACGCCTGCCGGATGGCAACCTGAGTCCCTTCCAGTACGACAACCAGCTCAATGAAACCCGAAAAATGGTCGGCGAATATATACGCTAGTCTTTTTTTGCGATTTCTTGGATTTGTGTTGTCATAAATGTGGCTTTTGTTCGTTATCAAAAAATAATATTGAAAATCTATGCGCCCGAATATTTTCGTACTGCTCACTGGTCTGGCACTCTGCCTGCTGCCGATGATTGTCCAGGCTCAAAGTTATCGCTGGCAACAGTCGGCCAATTACCGCATGGAGGTCGATTTTAATGTCCAGAAGCATACCTATGAGGGGCGTCAGTGGGTCGTCCTTACCAATAATTCACCGGATACCCTGACACAGGTGTTTTATCATCTGTATTTCAATGCTTTCCAGCCGGGCAGCGCCATGGATGTTCGCTCGCGCTGGCTGCCGGATTCAGACCAGCGGGTAGGCGGGCGTATCAGTACGCTCAAGCCCGACGAGCAGGGTTATCTGCATGTGTCCTCGCTGCGCCACAACGGGCAGGAAGTCCGCTTCACAGAAGAGGGAACCATACTGGAGGTACAGTTGGCCCAGCCAGTGCTGCCCGGGCAAAAAGCCGAGTTTGCCATGGATTTTAAAGGGCAGGTGCCTGTACAGATTCGTCGTTCGGGTCGCTACAGTGCAGAGGGTATTGCCTATTCTATGGCTCAGTGGTATCCCAAGATGTGTAATTACGATGAGCAGGGCTGGCATGCCAATCCGTACATAGCGCGCGAGTTTTATGGCATCTGGGGCGATTTTGATGTGACCATCACCATAGATAAGGATTATGTAGTGGCGGCCACGGGTTATCTGCAACAGCCCGAAACCATTGGTCACGGCTATGCCGAGGGGGCACAGCCTCGTCCTGTAGACGGCAAGTTGCGCTGGCAGTTTAAGGCACCCAGGGTGCACGATTTCGTATGGGCAGCCGACCCAGACTACAAGCATACGAGCTTCCGGCGTGCCGACGGCACCCTTCTCCGCTTTTTCTACCAGCCGGGGGCCAAAACCAACGACAATTGGGAGGCGCTGCCTGCTATCATGGACAAGGCCATAGACTTTATCAACAAGACCTATGGTCCTTATCCTTACAAAGAATACGCGTTCATACAGGGAGGCGACGGGGGGATGGAGTATCCTATGGCCACGCTGATCACGGGCGAACGCACGCTGGTGAGCCTGGTAGGGGTGGCCGTCCACGAACTGATGCATTCCTGGTTTCAGATGGTGCTGGCGAGTAATGAAAGCCTGTACGCCTGGATGGATGAGGGGTTCACCAGCTACGCATCCAATGAGGTGATGAACTATTTGCGGCAGCAGAAGCTCATCCCGGGGAGTGCGGTCGATAACCCGCATGCGGGCGCCAATGCATCCCATATTGCGTTTACGCAGACAGGCAAGGCTGAGCCCATCAGCATTCATGCTGATCATTTTCAGAGTAATGCGGCTTACGGGGTAGGGGCTTATGTGAAGGGAGAAGTGTTCCTGCACCAGCTTCAGTATATTCTCG
>JAUMBM010000387.1:0-3510 GCA_032115735.1 Saprospiraceae bacterium | reverse complement strand
TTAACAGCAAGCATCAGCTCACCTTTTCTTCCATGTACAACTGGCGCGATGACTGGGAAAATCGCTTCCGCATGCGTGTAAGCCAACTCGAAGATGCTTTTGACGACGGCGATTTTACCAACATCGGCCCGGGTCGCTTTACAACTGTCGGTCGGGTAGAATACCAGACCAAAGGGGGACTTGACAGCGATCGTGTCAAAGGACGCCGTCTTGAAGATCAGCGCATGTACAACTTCACCCTGGCCGGCAATCACCTTTTCAATAAGCTCAGCGCCACTTGGAACCTAACCCTGGCACAGGCGTCTGAAGAGCGCCCTAACGAGCGATATATAAGTTTTCGCAAGAAAGGACAACAGGTTGATCTCGATGTATCTGACCCCCGCAACCCTTATGTATATCTAAGCAAGCGCGAGGACAATCTGGCGCTGGGGCTCAATGAAATTACAGAAAACTATAGCTACACCGACGACCAGGATTTTAATGGACGTCTCGATTTTCGCCTGCCCTACGGCAACAACAGTGCCCTCAAATTCGGTGGTCGCTTTCGCAATAAAACCAAGTACCGCAATAATAACTTCTTCGGATATGAACCCCTGACCGGCAACTTCGATGCCCTTGGCAATGTTGACTACCGCGACGAGAGCGATCCGGGATACCTCGCCGGATCGCAGTATCAGGTTGGCAGCTTTGCCACCCCTGCTTTTCTGGGTGGCCTGGATCTTACCAATCCTGCTGCATTTGAAGAAGAAGATCTACCGGGAGAATACGCAACCACCAACTATGAGGCTACCGAAAATATTACCGCTGCCTACCTCATGGCTGATCACCGTCTGTCTGATAAGCTGACTGCCATCGTAGGCCTGCGTTATGAATTGACGGATCTCAACTACACCGGCTATGTCTTTGATCTCGACGAAGAAGAAGTCATCCGACCAGAAACCCGCAGTAACAGCTACGGTAATTTCTTGCCGGGCATACACCTGAAATACGATGCCGATGATCAGACAGTTGTTCGCGCCGCCTGGACGAATACCATTGCTCGTCCCAATTACTATGATCTGGTACCCTATGCAGCCTTCAGTCCCCAGGACCAGGAGCTGGCCCGCGGTAACCCTGATCTGATCTCTACAACAGCGATGAACTTTGATCTCATGGCAGAGCGCTATTTCAAGTCTGTAGGCCTGCTGTCTCTGGGAGGATTCTATAAGAATATTGACAATTTCATTTACAACCAGACGCTCCAAAACTACGAAGACCCCCAGTTTGGCAATGATCTCGAGTTTACTACACCCAAAAATGGTGGTACCGCCATTGTAGCAGGTTTTGAGGCCGCCTTCCAGCGGCAACTGTGGAAAGGGCTGGGGCTGTATGCCAACTATACTTTCACACACTCCACGACTGAGGGTATTGAAGGTCGCGAGGATGATAAAATTGCGCTGCCCGGTACTGCCCGACACATGCTCAACACCTCCCTCTCCTATGAAACCAGTAAGTGGGTAGTGCGTGTATCGCTCAACTATGCCAACGATTACATAGACGAGCTGGGTGGTGATAGTTTTGAAGATCGCTTTTATGACAAGCAGATGTTTGTGGACTTCAATGCTTCCTATGCATTTACCCCGCGCCTGCGCCTGTTCGCTGAGGGCAACAACCTCACCAACCAGCCCCTGCGCTATTACCAGGGCGTTGCTGAGCGAACCATGCAAATGGAATACTATAACGCACGCTATAACTTTGGTCTGAAATTTGACCTGCTTGGTAAGGTTGACTAAACCAATGCCTGCCGGGGCAGCGGCCTGAGCTGCTGCCCCGATTTTTTCATCCCTCAGTTCATGTCTATGCGGCAACACTTCCAACTGCCTTCAGCACACTTATCAATCACCTGCAGCGCGCTGGCAATACTTTTTTTTTCATGCCAGTCCCTGCGGCAACAGCCAGGCCGGCTAAGGCCTGATTTTACCACCGATAAAACCGCCGTAGATACGGACGATCCTGCTATCTGGATCAACTACCAAAATCCGCTGGCAAGCCTGATTCTCGGCACCGACAAAGGTGATGCCAATGGAGGTATCTATGTTTTTAACCTGCAGGGAAAGCTCCTGCGGGAAAAATCCATTACTGGCCTCCCTCGGCCCAATAATATCGATATTGCCTACCATTTCCCTTTTGCCGGCGACACCATCGATATTGCTGTTTTCACACAACGCAACGCTGATAACATACGCGTACTCAGGTTGCCCGATATGGTATTTATTGATGGCGGCGGCATTCCGGTGTTCGAAGGAGAAGCCATCCGTGCACCCATGGGCGTAGGGCTGTACCGGGAGCCCGCCAATGGCGAGCTCACCGCCATCATCAGCCGCAAAAGCGGCCCTGATGGCAGCTACTTGTGGCAATATCGCCTGGTGGAAAAAAATGGGCAGGTGAGCGCCGAGCGGCTCCGCAGCTTCGGCGCATTCAAAGGGGGGAAAGAAATTGAAGCCATCGCTGTCGATCAGGAGGCGGGCCATATTTATTACGCTGACGAGGGCGCCGGCATCAGAAAATATTACGCAAGCGCTACTGCCAGCACAGACGAGCTGGCCTTGTTCGGCCAGAAGGGGTTTAAAGAAGATCACGAGGGCATCTCCATCTATCCGACCGGCAAACAGTCGGGATATATCCTCGTCTCTGACCAGCAAGCCAATCAATTTCAGGTCTTTTCAAGAGAAGCTCCTCATCAGCGATTGGCTGTCATTCCTGTATCCACACGCGATAGCGATGGCTCCGAACTAAGTGCCTTCGCTTTTGGAGACCTGTACCCCAAAGGCTTTTTCGTCGCCATGTCGACCAATCGCACCTTTCAGATTTATCGCTGGGAAAAACTGGAAGCAGCTATCCAAGCCCAACTGATTGGTAATGAACTTCTTCACCGATAATAAAAGCTGTCTTGCAATCATCCTTGACTGCACTTGCAGTCAAGGATGATTGCAAGACAGCTTTTGCCGCCAACAGTGGCTATTTCTTGCAGAGCCCTCCCCTCAGTCCTCCTCCAGCCAGTCGTACGTCTTCTCAAAAATCTCCCGGCTGCAGGGGTAGAGCTCGCCCTCGATCCCTACCATGAGGTAATCCCCTGCGCGACCGCGCAGGCTGCCCTCCAGCGTCTCTACCTCAAAATCCTCCTGCATCTGGATGCAGCGAACAGGAATCGGCTTCTTGACCGCTCTGCGAAAGGGGAGAGCGGGTTTGTCAAATGAGCGAAAGTATTGCATATCGTCGATTATTGATAGATGCAGCAAGCGGTTGCGCTAGGCTTCTTGTTTGTCAGTCGTTGGTTTCTCCTTGTCTTCTGTTCGCATCATTAGTGTTTTCCACTGCATCAGCTCATTGCTGAGGATGCGCTCTACCTCCTGTACAAACAGGCGGAAGGCAGCATCGTCACCCTGCTCATATTTATCTGCACGCGTAAGGTACAACAGCTTTTCCCGCAGCAAAGCCTCCGCCTGGCCGCGGTACTGCACCCACAATTCC
>JAUMBM010000386.1:0-5441 GCA_032115735.1 Saprospiraceae bacterium | reverse complement strand
TGTGCAGGCTGTCAGTCCGGATAGGAAGGTTAAGGCAAAAATACCCGTCCGCCTGCAAATTGTTGTCTGTACCAAAAAAACCTGCCGCAACAAACTGCTGGTTGAGGTTGTCTATGTCAAACCTGACGTCAAATGTGAAACGCCCCTGCATATCAATGCGCTGTACGTTCACTTGCGGCCCTCCGTCATACGTGATGATTTCGTAGAAGTGCAAATCTGTTCGCGCCCGAAAATTATTGCGATCCTTGACAAAGTACATCCTGCCGCTGTCATCTACCAGCATGGAGGTAAACCCGGAGGCGGAGTAGGGGTCTTCTATGACAATGCTTGTCTCCCAGAGCAGGGCCATCTGAGCGACATCAAAGGCGAAAGCGCGCAGTATGCTGGCCTGTTCATAATAGTACAGCAGCGCCTTGCTGCGGTCTTCGGAAAAGACTACCGAAAAACGCGGCGTATTGAAGAGAAACCCCAAATTGCGAATTGTAGTGGAATCAGTCAGGTTGCAGCCAGGGTTGTACTTGTGGGCTTTCAGTAAGGTCATGCCTTGCTGCCGGAAATGATAAAAAACGGTGAAATCGTCTTCACCCGAGGTCAGGCCTATCAGCCGCGGATTGCGGCGGTCAAGGGCAACTTCCTTAGTCCAGATCGTACGTAACTGCTGGTTGAAAGCCATTACCTCGAAGTAAGTCGACTGGTTGCGGAAGAGCAGCGTATGGTCACCAAATTTGCCGATAATCTCATAGGCAATGTCGTTGCGCAGGACGATATCTTCCGATACCTGAATCTCCTGTGCACCGACAGTAGCGCAAATAAGCAGTAGTATTGCCAGACCAAGTTGGCGCATAAGCACTTTTTTTCAGATATGTATGCCGGTAAACTTACGGCAAAATCATATAACGTCCTATTTTTGCGGTCGTTTTGCTAAAGGCAGCTAATAATTATGAGCAACAGAAACAAACTGCAAAAGTTTGAGGAACTTAGAAGCTTTCCCAACTACTACCAGCATGAAGTCACAGGCGAACCTTTATTGACAACGGCCAATGGTCATCGTCTCGCTATGAAAGGACAGTGGTTACAGCTTCATTTCAATAATAGTCAACCCATAACGCTGGAACTGGCCTGCGGGCGTGGAGAATATGCAGTGGCACTGGCTGCCCGCTATCCCGATACCAATTTTATAGGTGTAGATATCAAAGGGGCACGCATCTGGCAGGGGGCTCGTCGTACCATGGAGGCAGGGCTCACCAATATCGCTTTCCTGCGTACGCGGATCGAGATGATCAATCTCTTCTTCGTTGCACAAGAGGTCAGCGAAATATGGATTACTTTTCCCGATCCCTTCCTGCGACCCTCCAAGGCCGACCGCCGGCTTACATCACCGCCTTTCCTGGCACGCTACCGGGAGCTGCTGAAACCCGGGGGACTGATTCATCTCAAAACGGACGATCAGCAGCTGTATGAATTTACACTGGAAGTCGTGGCCGAAACCACCGATGCAAGGCTGCTGTACCACAATGATGATATCTATGCAGGTGCTTTGCCATTCGAGGAACTTTCCATCAGGACATACTACGAAAATATGCACCTGCAGGCAGGGAAAACTATCAAATATATACGGTTTTCGCTGGGATAATTTGCTATTTTTGTACGGCTGTCTTCCCGCTCACAAGGGGGATTTCGTCATAACTACATATTAGGTGCTTAGTATATTCAGAACTAACCAGCTTTTTCTAAGCGTACTGCTGATTTTCTATGCAGGCATACTGCATGTGTCCCAGCTGTTCGTGCCGCTACAGGAGGTAGGCCCCCCTGCTGGTGTGCTAAGCCTGTACCTGTGGCCATTGCTTACTGCTTCCGTCTGGCTGCCGCCCTTTATTTCGCTCTTGTTGGTTTTTGCACAAGCATGGGTGGCCAATATATATGTACACAGACACCGACTGTCCTCGGAAATGAACCTGTTTCCGGGTTTATTCCTGATTCTGGCAGGCTCCATGGCGCCGGCTTTCCTGAGTCTGACAACATTCCACTTCGCCAATCTGTTCCTTCTTCTGTCGTTGAATTCGCTTACAAAAACCTATAAAACAGTTAATTGTGCCGATAGTATATTCAACGCGGGCATGTGGGTGGGGCTGGCTGCTTTGTTTGAGCCCATCTATATGTGGATGTTCATTCCCATCGTAGCGGGTCTCAGTATTCTCCGAGCCCGGGAGATCCGCGAGCGCCTGATGGCAATCACGGGCTTGCTGACCCCACTGCTGATTACGGGCTTCATCTATCAGTGGTACGGACAATGGGATGCATTTGTCAGTATACAGTTTTCAATGGCTTTTCAGTTGGTCAAATCCGTGCAATGGCCCGCAACTTTATCGGAAATTGCGGTGCTGGGGCTGCTCCTGTGTACACTGCTCGTAGTGCTGCTGCGGTACGGCCGCTATCGGTATAAAATGGTTATCGATGTGCAGAAAAAAATAGACCTGATTTTTTGGTACCTGCTGGCCGGCGGACTGTCTGTGCTCACGGCTGGTGACCTGCAGCTGTTCAACTGGCTGATTGTTCTGGTGCCAACAGGTATCCTGCTGGGTTTGCTGTTTACGTATACGTCCGCCAGAATAGCCGAGTCTATACACTTGGTCTGGCTGGCGCTCGTGCTGTTTATTCAGTTTTTACCCATCATGCAGTAGCAAGCCTGCTACCGGTATGCAGCGGCTCTTGCCTGTCCGTACTGCACCGCTTTGTCATTCGCTACCGCCACCTGTACATAGCAGCATATAGTTTTTTACTCAAGCGTTCAATAGCCTTTTGATACCGACGGTGCGAGGCCGTGCTGGGGTTGAGCCATTGGCCTACGAAAAAGCTGGCATTGTTGAAGGCAATCGCTGTCGGAAAAGGGGGTTGCACATCTTGCCAGCGCGCATCACCCAGAATCATGGCTTCTGCTCCGGAGTAGTCACCCGGATCTGTATAGCCGATCCGGAGGCTTAAAAAACCATCCTGAGGCACGCTTTTGTCCTGGATTGCCCGAAGTGAGTCATCGATAAAATGGCCCGATAACCGACCCGCCAGCAGGTGACTGACAGCGGTGTCATACAAAAATTGCACAGGGGTGAGTTCATAGTATTGGCGGAATGCGCGCATAAGGCTCAGATTGCTTTCGCGGGTCTCCTGCTCGAGTTTGCTGATGTTGGTTGTCAACCGCTGCTTAGAGAGCTCATTGAGTTGTGCTGTATCCCGGAAAGCCCGCATAGCTTCAATTTTGTTCCGCTGGCTGGGCAGCCGCACAATCAGGCCGCCACTTCGAAGGGCAGCAGCATAGTCAGTAGCCGGTGATTCAGCTGTTTGTGCGTGTAAACTACTTGATAAGCTGATCAGAATACCCAATATCCAAGTGCTGGTTGCTTTCATGAAATGCTAAGTTTATGTAATTTGAGCGTGTTGTGATAATTTTGATACAAAATCACCCCCGGCAATGTTCAGCCTTGCTCACCGATCATGGCCGGAGTTTGCCGCAAAGGTCAAAAATCGCGTTTAATTCGTTGGGTTAATCAAACAAAATTCTTGCACGCTGTTTCTATAAGAGCGTATCCGGTTTTGGGAGCCGAAGGCTTCCAAAATTGTTTTTACGCAGACTTTTGCGTTATTGAAGGCGCATAAGCGGTGCCGGGGGACTGAAAAAAGGGGTTAACTTGTATAAAAACCCACTTCAAACCCAGTAATAATAACTTACAACACGTTCTACAGTATTAAAACGAATCCACTATGCTCCAACAAGGTATCGATGCCATCAACGAACAAATCTATCGCGATAGCGAACCCATAGAGCGTATTCGTCAGGCGACAGCTTCCGTCATTGTTGGCCAGCAGGCAATGCTGGAACGGTTGCTGTTGGGCTTACTGACCAAGGGGCATATCCTGCTGGAAGGCCTGCCCGGCCTGGCAAAAACACTGGCTATCAAAACACTGGCCAGTTCAATTGATGCTTCTTTCAGCAGGATACAGTTTACACCGGATCTACTGCCGGCCGATATCATCGGAACCATGGTCTACAATCCGGGACTCAATAATTTCTCCGTTCGCAAAGGACCTGTATTTGCCAATTTTATCCTTGCAGACGAAATCAACCGCGCACCAGCGAAAGTGCAGAGCGCCCTGCTCGAGGCTATGCAGGAGCGCCAGGTAACCATCGGCAATGAAACTTTCAGACTGGAGGAGCCTTTTTTGGTGCTGGCAACACAGAACCCCGTCGAGCAGGAAGGTACCTATCCGCTGCCGGAGGCGCAGGTCGATCGTTTTATGCTCAAGGTGAAAGTGGGCTATCCCTCCAAAGAGGAAGAACGCGAAATCGTACGCCGGAATCTGGATGATTCTATCAATGTCCCGGTGCGGCCGGTAGTGACGCCCGCCGATATCCTGCGCGCCCGGGAGGCTGTAAAAAAAGTATACATAGACGAAAAGGTCGAGCGCTACCTGATCGATATTGTCTTCGCTACCCGCCATCCGGAAACTTTCGGCCTCGGCAAGTGGCGACAGTACATCAGTTATGGCGCATCACCGCGTGCCAGCATTAACCTTGCACTGGCCGCCAGAGCCATGGCCTTCCTGCAGCGGCGAGGCTATGTTATCCCCGATGACGTGCGCGCTGTTTGTGAAGATGTTCTGCGCCATCGCATCGGACTCACGTATGAAGCCGAAGCAGAAAATATTCGACAGGAGACCATCATCGGTCAAATCCTCGCCGCAGTGGAGGTTCCCTAAAGGTTGCGCTAACAATCACACAAACGACCGCTATGGAAACCACAGAGCTGCTGCGGAAAGTCAGAAAAATCGAAATTAAGACCAGAGGCCTCAGCCGGCGGATCTTTGCAGGCGAGTATCACAGCGCTTTCAAAGGGCGGGGTATGTCGTTTAGTGAAGTGCGTGAGTACCAGTACGGCGATGATGTCCGCAATATTGACTGGAATGTGACGGCGCGTTCAGGGCATCCGCACGTAAAGGTGTTCGAGGAGGAAAGGGAACTCACCATGTTGTTGCTGGTAGATACCAGCCAGTCGGTATTCTTCGGGGCTTCGGGGCAGATGAAGCACGAACTGATTGCGGAGCTTTGTGCCGTGCTGGCTTTTTCTGCCGCTAATAATAATGATAAGGTGGGCCTCCTCCTTTTCTCCGACCGCATCGAATGCTACCTGCCCCCACAAAAGGGCAGAAATCACATCCTCCGGATTATAGAAACACTGGTGAACGTAAGGCCAACAGGCCGGGGAACCAACCTGAAGCTGGCCCTCGAATACTTTCAACAGCTGGTCAAGCGGAGGTGTATCTGCTTTCTGTTGTCCGATTTCTGGGGACAGGATTACGAGCAACCATTGCGCATTGCGGCTCGCCGCCACGATCTCATCGCCTTGCATGTACATGACTCACTTGAGGCTTCCCTGCCCGATATCGGC
>JAUMBM010000385.1:0-2419 GCA_032115735.1 Saprospiraceae bacterium | reverse complement strand
TTCTTGAGCATTTCCATAAAACGTGTCTTACCGCTCCACTTTAAATCGACAATTGCCTGCTCACCTCCGCGAGCCAGCAACATGTCGGCCCGCCCATTGAGAGGTACTCCTTCAAAAACACCCTTGAGAGCCACCTCTGTCGAGGCATCTGCCCACCCATTGTCTACCAGAAAACGGATGAGTTTCCAGGCTGCCTGTTTGATGCGTTTGATAAAAGCCACGCGCTCAGGTTCACGTCCGTACAGCAGCAGACTGGCGCCCTCTTTGCTAAAGAGAGCCGGCGCCTTTTCGTCAACCCAGCGCTCGAGCGCCGGCTTGTCAAGCTGCTGCCATGGCTCCTGAAAGAGAATTTCCATAAATCGGTGAGCCAGATTACCAAGCAGGGTATTGCCTTCGGTAACGGTCAGAATGCCTGTTGACCGCAGCCGTATGTGGTGTCGAAAGAACCATTGATGCGGGTAGTAGAGCAGTGAATTAAGGCTGGAGGGCGTTTCCTCCTCGCGGAGCTGCAGCGGGCGCACCTGTAAAAATGGCTGCGGCTGGCCCAGGGGCCAGTAGTGGCCGGGCGTATACGCCGGCAATGAAAACTGCTGCAGCCAACTGTCGGGAAATTGCCGCGCATCCAGGTCTGCCGTGATAGCTTCAAGATTGTCGAAAGAAGCCTTCAGGTCGCCATACAGCGGATGAGGCTGGGTGGTGGTGCCGGAAACCGTTTCCGGAAGACACAGGATAAGCTGTTGTCTCAACATGCGCAGCGGCTGCTTGCGCAGCCATGCCATCCGGTTGTTCTGTGTAGCCGGCAACTCGATGCTCACAGAACGAGCCTGTAGCCATGCCAGCTCGCCGGGGTACCAACGTGCAAAAAAGTAATCAGGCTCTGCCTGTACAAAATTCCACCAGATCAGCTTGTCAACAGACCCTACTACCCCTCCGGCTTCTGCAGCATAATCGGCGCGCCCGCGACTTGCTGCTCTGTGCGTAACCGGCACTGAGGCATAGATAGTGCGCACGATGCGCTCGAGTTCGAGAAAAGAAAGCCTGTCCTCGGGCAGCATTTCCAAAAGCGCCACGATGCGGCCGGCCTGAGCCGCCAGGGTTAGCCAGCTGCTGCCTGCAGCACTACCGGGTTCGTAACTGCTGAGGGCCCACTGCTGCAGAAAGGCGTAAATATCGCGCGCCTGCAGGGTAGTCACCCTGTCAGACACTATATCGACCCGGTTGCGCCTGAACCAAAAATCGTACTGTCGCCGCACATCACCTGTCTCCAGCCCGCGCGATTGCTGTTCCTCAAAATATCCGTTGATCATCATAAACCAACTGTCAGCAAACAGCCCCGGAACTTTTGAGAGGTAAGCAGAGATGCGGCGAGCCAGACCGTCATCCAGCGGTTTGACCGACAGGCTCACAAACTCCATCACCTTATTAATATCGATGGGATCCCACAGGAACACGGTCACCAGTTTGAGTACCTGCAATGCAGGTCTGGCAGGACTAGCCGATGGTATCCCCAGCACAGGCAGGCCCTCTCTGTCCAGTGCGTCATCCAGCAGGTAGTCGGGCTGTACAAAGGCCGGCCGGAAGGCCGGGTTTTTGCGCAGCATAGTCGCCATAAAAGCAGATAACTGCAGATCGCGGCTGCCGCGCAGCAGCAGCAAGCTCCCGTCGGCGGCCAGTCGCCGATTGTCTGATTTTTCACCCGACAACAACTGCCGCTGCCAGCGGGCCAGGTCGCTGTCCTCTGCTAATAGTACAGGCTGTTGGCACTGCCTCACGACTACGCCTGCTGCCTCCAGTGCGCGACAAGCCGCCAGGATAACCGGCGGCAGCAGAGCCGGGGGCTCGATGCAGTCTATGACAGCAAGCCCGTGCCTGCGCCCCTGTCGGATTGCCTGCAGTACGCCCTGCCATCGGTCACCCACCCCCATACCTACGAACTGTCCTACCACCTGCAGCATTTCTACCTCCGCGAGCTGTCGCAAACGAGGCGGCATGTCCGGTACGACCGAAAAATCCCAGCCCGCAGCCCGCAGTTCATCGCGATGCGCCAAAATCACCTCCGCTGTTGCCAGCGAATCAGCTTCGAGTGAAGCACGGAAGAAAGCTGCTTGCTCACTCGATGCGTAGGTAAGCAACAGCTGTCTGTATTGCTCTATGCGCAGGAAGTCAATGTCGAGAGGCAGGTGCGAAAGCCCTAACCGTTCCTCCAGCAAGAGCAAGAGGCCGCGCGGCCCCAGCCACAGGCGGCCAGCTTCAGGCGAAGTGGCTGATGGCAGCATAGCTGCATCCAGAGAAAGTCCGAAAGTAATGTGCATGAAAGACGCTTTTAGGGAAGCAGTGGTGTATACGAAGATCAGCCGCCGGTAGCGTGCTGCAGGCGCTGAACCTGCGTCTGCCACAGCTTGCGCTGATCTTCCTGCTC
>JAUMBM010000384.1:0-4597 GCA_032115735.1 Saprospiraceae bacterium | reverse complement strand
AATCCCGAATCTCCTGAACCATCTCCTCCGGCCCACAGAGAAAATAGGCCTCTACGGCTGCCGGATCGAACAGCAGCCGACTGTAAGCCGCGCACTTGGCCCCATCGAGGCGCCCGGTAAACAGCGGGCTGTCGAGGTGCTCACGGCTCAGTATAAAATGCAGACTCAGCCGCCCCAGATACTGGTTTTTGAGCGCCTCCAGCTGCTCGTGAAAGATAATGCTGTCGGTGGTCTTATTGCCGTAAAAAAGCGTGAAGCTGCTGTGAGGCTCCGTAGCCAGCACCGTTTTGAGGATGGACATGATGGGCGTGATGCCACTTCCTGCGGCAAATGCCACATACTTGCGACCCTGCTGCGGATCCAGTTCCGTATAAAACCGACCGTCCGGTGGCATGACCTCCAGGGTATCCCCAACCGATAGTTGCTCATTGGCAAAAGAAGAGAACACACCGCCCGGTACCTTCTTGATGGCTACCCGCAACTCCCCCTCCAAGGGGCTGCTGCAGATTGAGTATGCCCGCCTTACCTCCTGTCCGTCGAGCCAGGTGCGCAGCGTGAGGTGCTGCCCCTGAATAAAGGAAAACACCTCCGGCGAGGGCGCAGCTCCCGAGGCAATATCAAAGGCAATGGAGACACAATCGGTAGTCTCTCTGCGAATATCGCTGATGACCAGCGGGTAAAAAGTATGTTTAGCTGACACGAATGAACGTTTGTTCGCAAAGATACGGACAATTTCAAAATGCCGGCGCAACTATTTAGTCCTATCCGGCCGGTGGGAAGGGCAGACGGCTGTCCTAGATGAGTAGCCTCATGATCTGCGCAGACAATTGTGCAGGCAGGTAGCCAAACTAGACAAGGGCATAGCTGATGATATCAGCTATGCCCTCAGGCAAACGACAAGGATTGTATGCAACTACCCCAGGCTGTTGACCAGCTTCGTTAAGCTGCTCTTCAGGTTGGAAGCTTTATTATCGTGCCAGGTATTCTTTTTAGCGAGCTTATCAATCATACTCAGTACCTTAGGCAGGAACTGCTGTGCTTCGCTCTTGTCAGTCATCTCACGCAGCTTAGTGATAGCTGTACGTGCAGATTTCTTGTAGTAACGGTTCTGCAGACGCTTATCTGCGTCTTGGCGGATGCGTTTCTTTGCTGATTTATGATGTGCCATATTAGCTTGGTTGCGGCTTACATGCAGTGATTAAAAGCATATTCAATTCGGGCAGCAAAGATAGTACATTGAATTTGATTCAGCAAATCTATGCTGCTTATTTTTCTCTTTCAAGTTGACTAAGGTCTTACAAGACAGCGTCGAGATTGACGTGATCCCTAATCAGCTCAACAGCTCTGCTGGCTTTCCAGGGCGTACGCGTATTAATTTTTACTTCCATGCGGCTGATTTTGATAGCCGAGCCATAGGTGTCGAGCTGGGTTGCAATTACGGGGATCTCATTTTTGTCGAGGTACTCCCGGCCGGGCAAGTTAAACTGAATATCGGGTATATATTCATTTTCGCCGTTGAGGATAATACCTGCCAACGAGACGCACTGGTTATTCTTGTGCTCGAGCTCTTCGAGCGCATGGATAACACTCTCAAGGCGGCGGTAACTGACGATGATGAGCAGATTTTTGAGCTGACTAAACTCATGCTTATCAATCAGTGAGCCCGAAGCCACATTTTCTACCCGGTTATCGAGCCGGTGTCCATTGATCAGCACCACCCCGTTGACGGCACTGCGCACCCCTTCCATAATCGGATTGGAGAGCGTCTGGTCATAGGGCAGCACCCCCAGCAGCGGAATACCCATTTGCTGCAGTTTTTTGCCCACATAATACCTTACCTGCTCGAGTTTTTCGGGGATTACCTTGTTGATAATTACCCCCATGATCGGCACTTTCTGCTCCCGGAAAAGCGCGACGCTCATATTGAGCCGGTCGATGGTATTGCCGATGCCCCCTTCGACGATCATGACGACAGGCGCCCCCAGCAACTTAGCCACATCGGCATTGGACATATCACAGACACTGCCTACGCCCGGGTGTCCCGTACCCTCATAGACCACAATTTCATAATCCTGCTGCAACACTTTAGACGCCTCGAGTATGCGGTCGGCAAAGTCGAACTTGCCCGGATCATCGAGATACTCCCGGGTGACCCCTGCACCGACGATGACCGGGCTGTGCACTTCGGCCTTGAGTTCAAAGCCCATCACCTTAGAAAAGAGCAGCGCATCTTTGTCCACCTTGAGATCTCCCAGGTCTACAAACTGCTGTCCCACCGGCTTACAGTAGCCGACGGAGTGCCTGCGTTCGCGCAATGCCTCTACCAAGCCGAGGGTAGAAGTAGTCTTTCCTACGTGCTGACTGGTTGCTGCCACATAGATGCGGTCTGTCATAGCCGTCTGTGTTGTTGCCGCGGACTGCCGGTCACAGGAAGGGTAATCCGCAGGCAGGTGAAAAAAATTTGAGCGCACACACCGCTGTCAGCAGCTCAGGCTGCTGACGGCGGCGCGTGCCTACTGTATTTTTTGCCTGCAGGCAGAAAAATACAGTAAAAACCAGAGAGGCCAGCGCGCATCTTACGTACCTGTATATTAATCTTCCTGATAGCGGCGGTGAGGCACTGTCATTCGCAGCGCGTCAAAAAACATAGAAAGGGATTTCCGCTGCTCTTCTGTCAGGCGCGCTTCGGCATGCATCCAGGTGTATGTTTTCTCAGGCATGTGCGCCTCGGCAATTTCCTCAGCGCACTCTTCGAGCTTATGCTTTTGTTTTTCGCCACCGTAGGAAGCCCAGGTTGAAAAATTGAGATGTTCACGACCTTCCTGAATATGGTTGTTGACAAAGAATGAAACAGGGGCGACGCTGGCGTACCAAGGGTAGTTGGTCTTAAAGGAGTGGCAGTCATAGCAAGCCGACTTGATAAGCTTGGCGGTTTCGGGTACAGGGTTGACCATGGCCAAAAAATCATCCCCCTCGTTGACAGTAGGGACTGAGCGGTCAATAGGAATCAGCTGCATCAGCACCAGCACGGCAGCTAATACCAGCAGACCTGTTTTCATCCATTTTTTCATGACAACTGTTTTTTGTTCAAAGGTAAAAAAGGAATTTCTTAATCTTGCATCAAAGCACGCATCAGTTTGTTAAAACCGCATGCAAAAGAACCATTAAAAGAGTAATTTCTTGAAAAACCAATACTTTTGGCCGGCGGCCGGCCTGTCGGCCGTAGTTGCAGTGCTCAGCGCACGCCAGATGATACAGCTTGACGCACAGCAGCTGCTGTGGGGGCACAGGCCGCTTTGGCTCTTTCTGGCTGTCTGGGCGCTCATCGCCCTTTTGGGCGCGCGCCTGCTGGCGCACAGGGGTGGCGTAGCCGTATGGAAAAAAATGGGGCTTGCCAGCCTTAGCGGCTTGCTGCTGGGGCTGGGGTTTCCGGGCTTGCTGCCCGTACCCTGGCTGATGTTTGTGGGCTGGCTGCCCATGCTGGCACTCGCGCAAGCGAGCCGGCAGGCGGCGCGGCCGCTGCGAGACTTTTGGCCCTACGCCTGGCTGGGGCTGATGCTGTGGAACATTCTCTCTACCTATTGGGTGGCCAATGCGGCCCTGGCCGCCGGCCTTTTTGCCATCATCGTCAACAGCCTGCTGATGCTGCTGCCGTGGCTCGGCTGGCTGCTCAGCAGCCGCGCCATGCCGCGCCTGGGCTATGTGCCGCTGGTGGCCTACTGGCTGACTTTTGAATACCTGCACTACAACTGGGATCTCACCTGGCCGTGGCTCACGCTGGGCAACAGCTTCGCACAGTTTCCCGCCTGGGTGCAGTGGTATGAATACACGGGCGTCTTTGGCGGCAGCTGGTGGATATGGCTGATCAACCTGCTCCTCTACCAAGGGTGGCAACAGGCCGGCAGGCCCCTGCGCCCTTTGGCGCTGTCGCTGCTGCTGATTGCCCTGCCTTCGGTCTTCTCTTTTTACCGCTACTACAGCTATGAGGAGCAGGGCAACCGTATTGAGGTAGTAGCCGTACAGCCCAATTTTGAACCTCACTACCAGAAATTTACGCTGCCCGAACACGTGCAGGCCGAGCGCTACCTCGAGTTGAGTCTCAGCCGGCTGGACAGTACCGTCGACTATCTCGTGTATCCCGAAACCAGCTTCGGCTATGTCGAAGAAAGCCAGATCAATGAATACCCGGCGCTGCGCTACCTGCGCGAAGCGCTGGCGGCCTATCCGGCGCTGCAGCTGGTGACCGGCCTCAATGCCTACCACGATTTTGCCCCCGGCGAGCCGCTCAGCGAGGCGGCGCGGGAAAGGCGCGGCAGCGGCGGCCAGCGCATCTACTACGAGACACTCAACTCGGCGGCGCAGCTGGGTGTGACGGGGCAGGAGGTGCAGACCTACCGCAAATCCAAGCTGGTGCCGGGTCCTGAGGCCTTTCCTTTCAAGCGGATTCTGTTTTTTATGGAGCCTTTGGTTGAGCAGCTCGAAGGCACCACCGCCGGGCTGGGTACCCAGCCGCAGCGGTCGGTCTTTCAGGGAAAAGCGCGCATAGCACCCGTCATCTGCTACGAATCGGTCTTTGGCGAATACTATGGCGGGTATG
>JAUMBM010000383.1:0-7043 GCA_032115735.1 Saprospiraceae bacterium | reverse complement strand
GTATCGATATGGCTGTCCGTGTCATCGCCGGCCAGATACCCGTTTTTGAGCCAAAGGAAGCGGTCAACCCCGAGGTGATACTTCAGTTGTCCTTCGAGAGCCGTACGCGACAGATGCGGGTTGCGATTGAGCGACAACAGGCACTCGGCCGTCACCATGAGCGTACCGGCACCATCACTTTCGATGCCCCCGCCTTCCAGTACCAGCCCGGGGCGCTCGAGCCTGGCAGGGCCAAAGACCCCCCGGGCGTGAAGGCGACCCGTGATCAGGTTGTCGCGGTAAGCCGGAAATTTGAGACCCCAGCCGTTGAACATAAAGTCGAGCAGCAGCGGCTTTCCGTCTTCCAGCACGGTGATTCCCCCGTGGTCGCGCGCCCAGGTGTCATTGGAGGGTATCTCTACCAGCAGCAAGCGATCCTGCCGCGCTGCCTGCAGCAGCGGCCGCACCCGCGCAATGCTGTCGCAGACCACCAGCACGTGCTGGAAACGGCTGACAGCCACCACGCAGTCGACAAAACAGGGCGTCACCTCCTCGAGCAAATCAGCCCAGTCACTGTCGGCGTGGGGAAAAGTAAACTGCACAGCGCTCTGCGGCGCCCATTCGGCAGGCAGGAATCGTTTCATCCGTTTATCATCATTTTGTGTCTGCCGGCGGCAACAACCGCTTGATCAGTCGCAACCGGTGCGTATAGCGCCTGAGCCGGCGATTGTAAATACCAAAGTGGTCAATCCAGTCAACACATACCTTATCAAACACATGAATAATCTCACCCTCCCCCAGCAGTATGCCTGCATGCGCAATCTTTCCCTGCGCATTTTCAAAAAAAGCCAGATCACCTTCCTGCGCTTCCTGCATAAAGTCGATCGTCTCCCCGTACATCAACTGCTGCTCGGCTGTCCTTGGCAAAAAAATACCCCCCACCCGACAGCAAAGCTGCACAAAGCCTGTACTGTCGAGGCCCAGCGGCGTGCGCCCTCCCCAAAGGAAAGGAACGTTGATCAACTGCCGGGCTGCCCGCAATACGACGGGCAGCGGCTGCCGGATATCCTCAGGAAAAACTGCCTGTCCGCTGAACGTGTAGCGCTGCTGCCCCAGGTACAGCTGCATACCGTCGAAACCCGGCAGGTTGGCGCCCAGGGTAAGCGGTATGGCCTGGTGCTCCCCCATCATACTGTGAAAAAGGTCCAGCACCAGCGCACGCTGCGGCTGCAGCCGATACAGCTCCTCTTCGCTGATGGGCTGCAACTGCAACAGCGGCACCCAGCCGATGTTGTGGTCGTCAAGGCTGCGAATCTTGACCCAGCGATGATTTTTGACGGACAGCAACTCTACCAGCTCACCGAACAGCAACTGCGAACACATCTCGCCCCGATGCGTAGCAGCACGACGCACCGGAACGGCGGTGAGGGTACAAATGGCAAAAGACTTCATGCTGCTTTTGTGTTCTGACCCTCAAAAATATAATAATCTGCCCATATTAACCGTTCCCCAAGGTGAATTCTTCATCAAATACGTTTGTCGCAGGTTGTCGGGCAGTGATCAGCACAATAAATGCCGCGAATATTGTACCTTTGGCACCGTATTGAACCTCAACAAGCATGAAAAGAATGGTATTTCTGGGGGTGGCCCTGTCTTTATTGTCCATCCTCCGTGCACAGGACCAGCATTTTACGCAGTTTTTTGCGTCACCCCTCACCCTCAATCCTGCCATGACGGGCATGTATGAGGGCAAATACCGGGTGTCGACCATCTACCGGCAGCAGTGGGCGCAGGTACTCAGTGCCCCTTACCAGACGATGTCGGCTGCTGCCGATTTCCGCTATTCCATCAATCCCTACAACCGGCAAAACCGCGATCTATTTGGTATTGGTATGGTTTTTTACAACGACAAGGTTCGGGAAATCAATTTTTCTACCAACCAGGTGATTGTGTCCGGCGCCTTCCACAAGTCGCTGGGGCGCGAAGGTCAGCGCTATCTCAGTCTGGGCGTACAAGCGGGTATTGCCCAGCGCAACGTCAACTACAGCCAGCTGAGTTTTGATGACCAGTTCAACGGCTCCAATGGCTACACCGATCCGAGTGCCGAGCCCTTGCCCGAAAATAATTTTGCTTTTGGTGACTACAATATAGGCCTCAACTACTCGGCCCTGCCGGAAGACAGGACCGGGGTATATGCGGGCATCGCCATGCACCATATCCTAGAACCGGAAATGAGTTTCTTCTACCGGGTAAGCCAGCAGGATGAAGACGATCAGCGGCTCAGCAGCCGCCTGTTCCGCAAGTATACGGCTTATGTAAACCTTCGGGTACCTATGGGCGATTTTGTGCAGTTCCAGCCGCGGGCGCTCGTCTACCTGCAGGGACCACACCGGGCACTGAATACGGGCTTCAACTTCCGTTTTCTGGCCAGCGAAACTTCCGGTACAGCTATCCATATAGGCAGCTGGGTGAGGGGGGTGAAAGATTTTGATGCTTACGGAATTGACGCCCTTGTGGCTATGGTAGGCATTGAATATCAGCGGATGATGGTCGGACTTAGCTACGATGCCAATTTTCGCGACCTCACCAGTACGCGCAGCGGGCAGGGAACTTTCGAGATCAGCATAGCTTACCTTGGCGAGTACCTCGATGATTCCGTCCTCTGCCCCAAATTCTAGCGCACAGCCGTCCTCACAGCATGGTATCTGATACGTATCTGAGCCTGGCGGCTCCTTGTACGGCGGAGTTCCGCGACCGCGGCAGCAAGTTCCTGACCTACGCTTTTCCCATACGCACGGAGAGTGACTGGCAGCAGCGACTGGAGGAGTTGCGCAAACTGCACCCCAAGGCCAATCACCACTGCTATGCCTGGCGGCAGGGGCTGGACGGCAACCTGTGGCGAGCCAATGATGACGGCGAGCCTGCGGGTACCGCCGGCAAGCCCATTCTGGGGCAGATTGACAGTTTTCGCCTCACCTATGTGTGTGTGGTGGTGGTTCGCTACTTTGGCGGTACCCTGCTGGGCGCGGGCGGACTTATTCACGCCTATAAAACGTCGGCCATGGAGGCCCTGCGAGTTGGCGATATACGCGAATACATTGTCTACGACCACTACCAGCTCGATTTTGATTACAGCCTCATGAACAACCTCATGAACGCCATCTCCCAGCTGCAGCTGACCGTTGTCAGGCAGGCTTTTGATGAGCGGGCCTCTATCGTGGTGGCCATCCGTCAGTCGCTGACCGCCGCTTCCCTGCTGCGCCTCAAAGCCATTGCCGGGCAGTTGTACCTCGAAGAAGTCCACGAAAAAACAGTGATTCCCGGCCTGGAGATCAGCTACCTGACGACCATCTAGGGCAGCGCTTCCGGCTCGAAACAGTTCTTTTCAGGGAGCCCTTTTCACAAAGCGAAGGTTTTTGCCGTAGACAAAAACCTTCGTAAGCCTTTCGCCCATTTTCGCCCTGCGCTACCGGCACGTATCAACTGCGCAACACTTTTTCCCGAATCCGCTGCAGCACGGCCGCGAGCTGCGCCTCCCCCGTCATAGGGTTGGTCAGGGCCGAACGCATCCATACCCTGCCCCGGATGGTAGTGATGAGCAGGTAAAAATCGCCCTCCTCCAGCAGCTGTTGCCGAAGTCGGCGATTGAGATCGTCGAGTTGTTCCGGACTTTTATCCGCCTGAAACCAGCGATAGCAGACAATATTACAATCGGGCTCGGTAAGCAGCTCAAAGTCCGGCTGCGCGCGGATGAGGCTGGCAAAAGTTGTTCCGAGCGCGCACACCCGGTCGACATAGGCGCGAAACAGTTCACTGCCGTAAGATGCCCACAAAACAAAAGCTTTCATACTGAGCATCAGCTTAGTACATTCAAAGGTACGGCGTGCGAGATTATACCATTCGTCCTCCTGCGCCCACTCGAGCAGATAATCGGCACGCTGGTAAAAAGTGAGGTAGCTGTCCTGCTGCCTGCGATAGATGAGGGCCGTTGTCAGCGTAGGCGTCATCAGCATTTTGTGAAAATCCATGGTAATGCTGTCAGCGCGTTCGATCCCCCTGAGTTTGTGTCGGTGGTCAGGCGAAAAAGCCAGCGCAGCACCGTGGGCCCCGTCGACATGCAGCCAGAGGCCATATTTTTCACTAAAATCTGCCAGCGCTTCCAGATCATCGAAAGCCCCGACGGCCGTAGAACAGGCGCTGCCCACCACCGCGATCACCTCAATCCCCTGATCGACAGCCTGTCGGTAATAAGTCTCCAGCAGCTCGGTGCGGATGCGAAAATGGTCATCCGAAGGCACCTTGATGACCCCCTCAGCACCCCAGCCCATGATGCGGGCGGCTCTGTCAACGCAGTAATGCGCCTCCTCGCTTACCATGAGCGCCAGCCGTTGCCGGCCACCCTCCTGCCATACATCCCCTTTGGCACGGCTCGCCCGGGCCGTGAGCAGGGCCGTCAGGTTGGCCAGCGTACCCCCTGAAGTCAGAAAGCCGCCACTCTCCTCCCCCATTCCCATGACCTTGCCCACCGCCTGCAGCAGGCTGTGCTCTGCTGCCGAACCGGGCATCCCCATCTCATATACCGCCATACCGTTGTTGAGAAAATCCCCCAGCAAGCCTGCCAATGCCGCCATAGGCGCCGGCGGGCACACCTGATGCCCCAGGTAGTTGGGGTGATGCAATTTAACACTTTGCGCCAGCACCTCTCTGAACAATTCCATCGGCTCACCCCCCTGTTCCAGCCGTGCACGCCAACTATCCAAGGTCGCCGCCGGCGGTTGGTAAGGAATGGCCTTGACCGTCTCCGGTGCTGTCTGTACCGTTTTGAGATAATCTGCCAGCATATCTACCAGCGCGTGGCCTGTCGTGCGCATCGCTTCTGCGTCATACGCCTTTGTGAGCAGTGGATCCATAGTAAATTGTTTATCCGTGCATTATCACAAAAAAAATATTTGGGCTGCTTTTAGAGGCCGCTGCAGCGGCCTCTAAAAGCGAGGGTTGTGCCTGTTATTTGATTTTGTAAAAATCAAATAACAGGCACGAACACTTTTTAAAAGAAAAGGGCTCATTTTTCTGGTTTTTCAATGAAAAACCAGAAAAATGAGCCCTTCTCTTCAGCTGACAGGCGATGGCCGTGGCCAGAGCCCCAATTACCAGTTGATATACGGATAGTCGGCCTGCACGTAGTTGTCGACGAACAGTTCGCCGGCATCCGGATAAGGAGAATTCTCTGCGAATTCCATAGCCTCGTCGATTTCGGCTTTGATCATATCCTTGATTGCCTGAATCTCCTCCGCCGTAGCGATACCATTGTCGAGAATCGTCGCTTCTGTTGTTTTGATCGGATCGCGATCCATGTACTCCTGTACCTCATCCTTGCTGCGATACTTAGCCGGATCGGAGACAGAGTGTCCTTTATAGCGGTAGGTGAGAATTTCGAGGAAGTAAGGCCCCTTGCCTGCGCGGATGTGCTCTGCGGCCCGGCTGACAGCCTCGTGTACCGATTCCGGATTCATACCGTCGACCGACTCACTGGGCATGTCGAAAGCGGAACCAATCTTATAGAGCTCGGTTACATTGCTGGTGCGCTGTATCGATGTACCCATGGCGTAGCCATTATTTTCGACGATGTAGAGAACCGGCAACTTCCAGGTCATGGCCATGTTGAAGCTCTCGTAGAGCGCACCCTGACGGGCGGCGCCATCGCCAAACATCGTTACACACAGATTATTGGTACCCTTGTATTTTTCAGCGAAAGCGATGCCGGTGCCGATCGGAATTTGAGCGCCCACGATACCATTGCCGCCGAAGTAGCGATTATCGGCACTGAAGAAGTGCATAGAACCGCCTTTGCCTTTGTTAGCCCCCGTAAACTTACCGAACAGCTCGGCCATAGCCGCGCGTGAGCTGATACCGCGACCAATGGCTGTACCGTGCTGACGATAAGCCGTTACGATAGCATCTTCGCGGGTGATTGCCGATTCGATACCGGCGGCAACGGCTTCCTGTCCGATGTAAACGTGGCAGAAACCGCGGATTTTCTGCTGTCCGTAAGCCATGAGCGCCCGCTCTTCAAAACGACGAATGCGCAGCATGAGCTCATACCAGCTCAGGTACTGTTCCTTGCTGTAAGCTGGCTTATTTTTGCGACCAGCGCCTTTTTTCTTTTCAGCAACCATAGTTCGTTAGCGAATTTTCACAAAGTTAGCGTAATTCCGTCTGTAAAGATACATAGTTTTATTCAGTAAACAATAGAACAAACCAAATCAAAGGTGGTTTTCAAATCTAAAACTTATTGGCGCGTTGGTTTTGACAAACGCGAACTGAAAAAGCGGTTGTTACACGCGGATTTGTCAACCCGCCCAAACTAAAATCGTATCTTTGTTGCAAAGCCTGGCCGGTGTATATTGAGTCTTTCAAATTGGTTCAGTTTCGCAACTACGAGCAGCAGCAGATCAGCTGTTCGCCGGCTTTCAACTGTTTTGTCGGCCGCAATGGTATGGGCAAGACCAACCTGCTGGAGGCTGTATACTACCTTTGTATGGGCAAAAGCCATACCGGGCTCAATGATCAGTACCTGACGCACATAGGTGCCGACTTCTTCCGGCTGGAGGGCATTTTTTGCCCTGAGCCCGGCCGAAAAGATGCGATAGTGGCTAAGGTCAGAGCGCGGCAGCAGAAGGAACTCAGTTGCAATGGGCAGGCGTATGAGCGGCTGGCCGATCACGTCGGGAAGTATCCCGTAGTGATCATCACGCCCGATGATACGCAGCTCGTTACGGAAGGCAGTGAAGAGCGGCGACGGCTGCTCGACAATACCCTTTCGCAACTCGACCGACACTACCTGCAGCAACTGCTGCGCTACAATCAGTTGCTCCGGCAGCGCAATGCGCTGCTAAAGCAGTGGGAAGGCAGGCCTATGCCGGCAGGGCTGCTGGATGTGTACAATGCGCAGATGGAAGAACCTGCCAACTATCTCTTTGCGGCCCGCAGCCGCTTTGTGGAAGAACTCGGCCAACAGCTTGCGCATATCTACCGGGTCATAGCCAGCGGCCAGGAGGAGGCCC
>JAUMBM010000382.1:0-13292 GCA_032115735.1 Saprospiraceae bacterium | reverse complement strand
TGGGGAGACGGGAGCAGCGGAAGCGCTGCCACCCACGCATACAGCCAGTCGGGAAACTACACCATCGTCCACACAGCCTATACCCTGCAGCCGCTGAGCCAGCAGCCGCTTTGTACGGCTACAGACAGTGCAGGCATATACATCCCGGCATCCATACCCCCAGGCGGACTGAGTTTCACTGCCGATCCGCCGGAAGGATGTGCACCGCTAAGCATCAGCTTTCAGAATACCAGCCAAAATATGCAGCAAACCTTCGTCTGGGATCTGGGCAACGGTCAGACCTATACCGGCCTGCAGCCGCCAGCACAGAGCTATGTAGAGCTGCAGCAGCAGCCAACCCAATACCGGGTCCGGCTGTGGGTGCCGGCCGCCTGCGGAGATACGCTTGTCAGCAGCACAATAAACGTCTCCCCAAGGCCCGTTGCCAACTTTGGCATCATCGATCAGGTAGTGTGTTCGGGTGCTGCCGTGGAGGTCAACCCGCTGAGCCTTGGCTTGCCTGACCAACAATATTTGCTTGTACCCGGTGGACAACCCTTACCGGCAAGCAACGGACAGGTAGTACCCCTGCAGTTTTTTGCAGGTTCTTCTCCGGATACCCTGCTGTTGGGGCTGGTGGCCTCTAACAGCTGTGGCATTGACACTTTTTACCGACAGCTCATCGTGAATCCGGCAGATGTGGCAGCAGAGCTATCTGTAGAACCGCCCATGCCGCTCTGTGAAGGAAATCCGTTTACGCTCTACAGCGCATCGAGCCCCGGAGCGGCTGTCCGATGGCGGCTGTCTGACGGCAACAGTTACCTGGGGGATTCTGTACGACTGCTTTTTGAGCAGCCGGGACAGTACGAACTCACACTCTATGCTTATGGCTGCGGTTTCGACAGTCTGCTGGTCCCGCTGCATATACTTCCGGCGCCGGCACTGGATTTCCGGCACGATAGCCTTCGTTGTCCCGATCTGCCGGTCGTGTTTAATCCTGTCAGCAGCAGCCCTGCACAAATTACTTTTGACTATGGTGACGGAGGACAAGATACCCTCTCCCCCTATGAACACACCTATGAAATGGCAGGCAACTATGCCGTCAGGGCGACAGCCTATTACATCAATGGTTGCAGTCGCAGCGCAGACAGCCAAGTGCGCATTCTGCCCCAGCCCGTGGTAGAAGCCATGGCAACAGATTCTGTTTGCGCTGGCCAGGAAGTGACATTCACTGGTTTTCGACAGCCCGAAGACAGTAGTTGCAGCTGGCAGTTTGGCGACGGAAATTTTTCAGCCAGCTGTGTAACGCAGCACAGGTATACCCAGGCAGGCGATTATTCCGCCATTTTCAGTGCCGTCTCAACGAATGGCTGCCGGCAGGCAGACACCTTGAGGCTGCACGTGCGTCAGCGTCCTGAAGCCAACTTTACCGTATCCGTGCCAGACCCTTGTAGTCCGCAAACCCTGCGGCTTGTGAGCAGCAGTCAGTGGGCAGACGGATGGCAATGGATGGCTGAAGACAGTATCATTGGCCGTATGGATACGATTACCTACTCATTTCGGGAGCCCGGATCACAACGACTTACTTTAACAGCAGATAATCAGGGTATATGTCATGATTCTCTCGTGCGCTGGCTGGAAATACGCCCCAATCCCCTGCTGGAGCTGGTGGTCACCGGCCGTTGTCAGCCGGCAGAAGGAAGTTCACTGAAAATCAACACGCAAGAAGAGAATGCGCTGCTGTTGCGCGGCGAGGCGTATTGGGCCAGCGGACAGCAACACCCGGCCCTGGCGGCAGGCTATTACGAATTACAATTACAGACCCCCTATGGCTGTATTCTGGATACCACGCTCTACATCCCCCCTAACCAAGCTTTTTCAGTAGAAGCCCTACCGGATTCATTTGACATCATTTTGGGAGAAAGCATACAGCTTACGGCTGTTAGCAACCTGTCAACGGTGGATTATCGCTGGGATCCTGTTGCTTATGTGCAACAGCCAGCGCAGGCTATCACCCTTGCACAACCGCTTCGGAGTCTGCAATACTACGTCATCGGCACGGATTCCCGGGGATGTGAGGCTATTGACACCGTCTGGGTAAGGGTGCGGGCAGACAGGCGCGGGCAGGTGTTTATACCCGATGCCTTCAGCCCGAATGAAGACGGTGTCAATGATGTGTTTTACCCACGCACCCATCACCCGTCCATAGAGCGTATAGAAACATTCATCATTGTCGACAAGTACAATGAGATCATCTTCGACGCACAGGCTGAGCATCCTGATCAAATATTACTGACGGAAGACCCCGACATCGGCTGGAAGGGGGACTTCAGAGGGCAAAAAGCGGAGGCCGGCGTCTACCGCTATAAGCTTAGTCTTCGCTATATCGACGGTGAAGTGTACACATTTACGGGCAGTATAGTGCTCATACGATAATCATTGCCGCCGGAGGGTCGGGCAGCCTTCCGTGCAGACAAGGAGAACAAAAGTTTGCAGCACACTAAAATGAGGAGACGAGATGCAAAAATTACCATTCCGACATTGGCTGGTCTTGTACCTGGGGCTTCTGCTTTCCGGCGGAGTCGTCCTTGGACAGTCCTACAATCCTACCATAGCACCCTGTGACGGACTTCAATATCTGTGTGTCAATCCGTCACAACCCCTTACGGATGTGTGCGTCAACATCATTGCAGATCCGGACAATCCGCTGACTGACAGTATACAGTATTACCTGATCAACTGGGGTGACGGAAGTCAGCCAACGCTGATTACCGGGGATTCGTTGCCCCCGGCGCAGACGCACACCTACAACCTGTCGGGTTTTCTGGGAGGCTGTCAGTACGAGCAGACCTACATCATACTGCTGGAAACCTACAGCAGTGTTAATACAGGCGGAGAACCTACCAACAGCGCCTTCATCCTCACTTTCCGACAGCCTCCCCCTGCCGCTTTTGGCATTTCTCCTTACCCCTGCGCCGGCGAAGCCGTCAGCTTTCAGGGATCCGTGAGCGGCAGTCCGCAGGGTCTCAACCCCAATTGTCCCGCCAACGGGGTCAACTACGAACTGTGGGAATTCAGCAATGCGGCGGGTACCTATTACAGCAATAACCTGATTGAAACCTCCTTTGACAGCGCCGGCACCTATCAGGTGCGCTATTGTGTGGGCAATGTGTGTGATACCATCTGTACACAGCAGAACTTTACGGTGCTTTCCCCGCCCGCTGCCCAACTGCTTCCTGCGGGCAACAACAGTCCCCTCATCCCTCTCAATGACACTACCTACCAGCTGTGCCTGCGGGACTCTGCAGCCTTGGTCAGCCTGGACGGGGCCGGCTCCCTTTTTCAGGAAGCTTATGCGTGGACCGTTGAGGGTCCGGCCGGGGGATGGATGTGGACCGGGGCACCGCCCAGTGAAGACAGTGCGCGTGCTGAAATACGCATTATCAGGCCAGGGGAGTATACCATTCGTCTTGAAGTAGGCAACTTCTGCCAGCGGACAGACCGCGCGGAGATACGGATTATCGCAGAACGCCCCCCTGAATTTCGGCTGCAGCCGCAGGCCGACAGTTGTTTTGCACTCAGCTATACACCCGTTCCGCTCAATCAACAGGCATTGTATTTTATTAATAACCAACATATTGATTCTTTCCCACTATTGCTTCCGCCACGCGATACCGCCTATACGGTACGAGCACAGCTCGACCATTTCTGTGGCCAGCGCCTGCTAACGGATACCTTCTTCATCAGTTCGACACCGCAGGTGCGTATCCTCCGGCCAGCGGCAGATACCACCGTTTGTATCAACAGTCCGCAGCTCCCGTTGCTGGCCAACTACGGCAATCAGTGGCTGCCCTCACCGGCCCTGGCGGTGGTGGGCGGAGAAGCAGCCTTCATCCCGGCTGCTGCGGGCAGCTACCCACTGGTGGCAACCACCGGCTATGGTAACTGCAGGTCATACGACACCCTGCAGATAGTCGTAGAACAACCCTATGTATTATCATTGGATACGCCGCTGCTGGGCTGTGATACACTCTTGTACACACCCACGCCTTTTGATAATCGGGTCACCTACACCATCGACGGTCTGCTGACTGACAGTTTTCCGGCGCTGCTGACAGCGGCTGGTGGCCCTTACCGGGTGCAGGCTTTTGTGGCCAACAGTTGCGGACAGTACGAGCGAGAGGTAAGGGTTGATATCATACTGCCGGGGCAGGTATCCATCACACGGCCACTGGATACCGTAATCTGTGAAGGCTCACCACCGCTACAGCTTGTGAGTAGTGACAGCCTGGGTGTATGGTCAGGAGTACTTGCGACAACGGGCAGCCGGGAAGCCTTGTTTATTCCGGCAGTCGCCGGAAGTTATACCCTGACCTATACCCGGGGCAGCGGGCTTTGTTACAACACTGACAGCCTGCTGCTGCAGGTTATCCCGGTCGATAGTGTACAGGCCGGCACAGATATATACATTTGTGCATCAGACAGTTTACTCCTACTCCCCAATCCTCTGCCCGGCACAGGTCAGTATACTGGCGAGGGGCATTCGGGAGACAGCCTCGACTTGCGACAGCTGCCCATAGGTGTGCCCTTCCCCTTGCAGTACACCTTGGCCTCCTTACCCGCAGGATGTAATCAGGATGAACTGACGGTCACGAGACTGTCGGCTCCGCTGGTGAGCTTTGAAATCAATCGGGACACCGCCTGTCAACTGGATCCTATTCTGCTCACGCCGGGGACAACCGGTATATTCAGTTATTATATAGACTGGGGAGATGGCAGCAGCGGCCAGCAACTTACCCACAGTTATGCTGAATCCGGTGATTATACCTTGTTGTATCGGGTATTCAACCTCCATCCCGTCAGTCAGGAACTGATATGTCCTGCAGAAGCGACTGCCAGCATACACATACCGCCGCCTTTGGCAGCCGGAGATGTAGCCTTTTCCATGAGTCCGGCAGCGGGTTGTGCTCCCTTATCTGTTGATTTCAGCAACAACAGTCTGCGGCCCGATGACCGCTATGTGTGGGACTTTGGCAATGGGCAGCAGTATGAGGGATTTGATCCGCCCACCGTGCTGTTTACGGAAAATGAAGAACATACCCTCAGTCAGTATCCGGTGCGGCTGCGGGTATGGAATGGTTGTGGCAGTTTTGAGGCAAGCCAGGTGGTGACGGTGCGCCCCAGACCACTGGCCCGCTTTGACCTCAGTAGTCAAAGCAGTTGCTCCGGCACGCAGGTAACCGCTACGCCCAACAGCCTGGGCAGCCCGCTTGCGGCCTATTTTTTAACCAGCCTCGGAGAGCAGGCGCCTGCCCTGCAGGGGCAGGACGCCCATTTTCAATTTTTTACCGACAGCCCGGCGGAGACTGTGGGTGTATGGCTGATTGCCATCAATGAATGCGGACCGGATACTGTCTATCAGGAAATAGAGGTTGCAGCAGCCGATGTTGTGGCACTGCCCGGACTGTCAGCAACTGATTTGCGATGCGCGGGCAGTGAGCTGACGATCCTCAACTACTCGAGTCCGGGCGCCCCCATCCGCTGGACGCTGCCCGACGGGAGCCAATCCGGTGCCGATACCCTGCGGCTGGTGTTTGATGAGGCGGGAACCTATACCCTGCAGCTTCATGCTTACGGCTGTGGCTATGACAGTCTGTTGATACCATTGACAGTCCACCCCTTGCCCGAACTGAGCTGGACCTATGACAGCAGTGCCTGCTACGGCAGTTCCATTCAGTTTGAGATCAGCAGTAATGCGGCGGGACTGCAGCTCTGGTACGGCGATGGCGACTCTACAGCCATGCGGAACAGCCTGCACGCCTATCCCGGGCCGGCAACCTACAGGCCGCAGGTCCTGGCCAGCAGCATCCATGGCTGCCAACGGCAGCTGCAGGGAATGGTTGACATCTATCCGCTGCCCAGTGTGAGCATAGCTGCCAACGACTCGCTCTGCAGTATGGCAGCGGTGCTTTTTAGCGGCAGTTCGGATCAGCCTGTGGACTGCTACTGGCAGTTTGGCGATGGCAACAGCTCTACTGACTGTTCCGCCCTGCATAGTTATGCCGAAGGGGGTATCTACACGGCCAGCCTGCAGTTACTTTCAGCGGCCGGCTGCACGGCCGGCAGCGCTTTACCCGTGTATGTGCGCGACCGGCCGAGTGTGATCCTGGACATAGTGCAGGAGGATTACTGTGCGCCTTCAGCGGTGCAGTTCGGCCTCGTCAGCAGCGGCGCCAACCAGCTCAACTGGCAGACGGGGGATGGTAGCCAATACCAGGTCAGTCATTTTAGCCACACCTACACACAGGCAGGAGAATACCAGGTGGTGCTGATTGCCAGCAATGACGGCATCTGCCATGATACGACCGCTGCGCTGCTGCGAGTGGAACCGGCGGTAGTATACAGCATGGCCGTCAACAGCCACTGCAGTCAGGCAGAAGGCAGCGACCTGTCGGTACAGACACAGGCAGGCAACGAAATATGGGTGTACAGCCATGCGGGTTATGACGCCCCCGGGGCGCAGCACCCGGGGCTGCCGCCGGGACAGTACACCGTAGAGATTACTACCCCTGCCGGATGCCGCAGCGATACCAGTCTGATCATTTTACCGATACAGGTATTGCAGCTATGGCTGATACAGGACAGTTTTTCCATTTTCCTTGGTGAAAGTGTACAACTGGAAGGCGTAGTCAACCAGCCACAAGTATCCTTCAGCTGGGAACCAACCACCTATCTGGACAGTCCGCTCGAAGCGATTACCCTCAGCAGTCCGCAGCGCCCAATGACCTATGTGCTGACGGCCACCGATGCGCGCGGCTGTACACAGACGGATACAGCCCGGGTGTTTGTACAGTTTGACAACACTGCTGATATATTCATCCCGGATGCATTCAGTCCCAACCAGGACGGTGTCAATGATATCTTTTATCTGCGCACCGCCAACAGGTCTGTTGACCGCATAGAGAGCCTGCGCATATTTGACAAGTACAACGAAGTAGTTTTTGATCTGTCGCAGCTCGGGCAGGCTGAAGAAGCGCGCCCCAACAACCCCTATTATGGCTGGGACGGCAGTTTTCGGGGGGAAAAAGCGGAAGCAGGCAGCTATCGCTACCATTGCAGCGTGCGTTTCCTCAACGGAGAGCTTCGCGGCTATACAGGAACCATTCAACTCATACGATAACAGATGCGCCATCTATACTTATTCCTACCATTCATCACCCTCAGCCGGCTCGTTGCTCAGGATTTCCATTTTGTCAACAGTTTTCAACTGCCACAACTCATCAATCCGGCGGCCAGCGGGAGCGTATCTGTCTTCCGGACGCATGTGGGCAGTCTGTATCGCGGGCAGTGGGAACAAACCAGCAGTAAGGACAGCTATCAGGGAGCAGCCGTCCTAGCCGATATGCGATACTGCCTGCCCAACAGCCGGAAAAATTTTTACGCCCTGGGCGTTGGTATACAACACGACTACAGTCCGCTGGGCGGACTCTACAACAGCATGGCCATGCTGACGGCTGCCTACCACCAACATTTGGGCAAAGATAACTTTATAGCTGCCGGCGTCAGTACCGGCCTGTTGGGGTTCGGCCTGCAGGCCGGGCGCCTGCGTTTTGATGCGCAATATCAGCAAGGCAACTACGATCCCGGTCGCAGCAATGGCGAAGAAAATCTGGTCAGCAGCATCATCCGCAGCAGTCTGGGCGCCGGACTCCTCCTGTACAACAACGATCGTGGCTGGTCGATAGGTCTCAGCTGGAAGCACCTCAACAAACCCAACTATTCGCTGCTGGGAGAAGACAACCGGCTGGGTATAGGCATGATCGCCCATGCCACCTACACCCCTTGGCAGACACGTTCACACAGCCGGCTCTGGCAGGTGCGCGCGCTTTACCGGCGGCAGGCCGTGCCTGGCAGCAACAGCCTGCAATGGCAGGCGCTGGCCGGCAATTTTTTCCAACTGGCCATTGGCGACAGCGGCGGGCGGCTGGGAGCTGGCCTCTACGTACGGGCAGGCAGCACGACCGACAGGCGGGTCGTTGTCAACACCCTCGTGCCAGCCCTGCAACTCGGCAATGGCCGGTATACCGGCACCCTCAGCTATGATCTCGACCTGGCGCGCACGAGGACTACCCTGCCCGGAGGATTGGAGTTGCAGTTGGCCGCCAGTTTTGGCGGTAAAGACAGATGTATTGTGTGTGCAAAATTTTGAGCCCCGCAGGCATAATGTGTCGGTCCGGCTCGCAACAAATTGCTACCTTTGTGGTTTAGAAATGGCGCCCCTGGGGCGCAGAGTTTAGAAAAAACGGGTATGGCAGAACAAAATTTTGTTGATTATGTAAAAATATGTTGCCGCTCAGGGCACGGAGGTGCAGGTTCTATGCACTTTCTTCACAGTAAAGGCAACGCCAAAGGGGGTCCTGACGGTGGAGACGGCGGGCGCGGCGGGCATATCATCCTGCGCGGCAATCGCAATGTGTGGACACTCTTGTCTCTCAAGTACCGCAAGCACGTGATAGCCGGCAAGGGGGAGAACGGGGGTGAAAATAATATGACTGGTGCCTATGGCGATGATGTCATCCTCGACGTGCCGCTGGGAACCGTAGCCAGAGATGCCGAAACCGGTGAATTTGAGTTTGAAATCACTGAGGACGGAGAGAAGCGCATCCTGGCGCCCGGCGGGCGCGGCGGTAAGGGCAACCATTTTTTCAAAAGCCCTACCAATCAGGTACCCAGGTATGCACAGCCGGGAGAACCCGGCCGCGAGGAGTGGAAAATCCTCGAGCTGAAGGTGTTGGCAGATGTGGGGCTCGTAGGTTTTCCCAATGCAGGTAAAAGCACCTTATTGTCGGTGCTCACGGCAGCCAAGCCCGAGATAGCGCCCTACCCTTTCACGACTATTGTCCCCAATCTGGGGATGGTGCAATACCGCGATGGCCGGTCTTTTGCGATTGCTGATATTCCCGGCATTATTGAGCACGCCCACCTGGGCAAGGGGCTGGGGCATCGATTTCTTCGACATATTGAGCGCAATGCCAGTCTGTTGTTTTGCATTCCGGCGGATACGGAAGATATCAGGCGCGAGTACCAGATTTTGCTGCACGAGCTGGAAATGTACAATCCCGAGCTGCTTGAAAAACCAAGGCTGCTGGCGATTACCAAGTACGATTTGATAGACAGCGATTTGCAGGCGATGCTGGAGCCGGAGCTACCGGAAGGCCTACCTTTCATCTTTGTGTCGGCGGTGAGCCAGCACCACATAGTTCGGCTCAAGGATATGCTCTGGGAGCTCGTCAATACGCACAGAGATGCAGAAATGAGGAAGGCCGCTACGGGTGTATATCACCGTCAATCACTGGAGGAAGCCGAAGCCGAGGAAGATACGGAGGAAGAAGAATAAAGCAGCTTTCTATACAAAAGGGGCTGTTGCCGTTAACCGCGGCAGCAGCCCCTTTTGTATTCAGCGGAAGAGGGTATGCTTAGTTGCCTCCCTCCTGCCGCTTTCGGGCGATTTCGGCATCGATAGCGCGCAAGCGTTCCTCGGCGGCTTTGACCTGATTTTGCATATCGAGCAGGCGAGCCCTTTCGGTAGCGATGGCGTTGGCTGTATCCTCTTTCACTTTGGTAATCTGTTCATTGGCCTGGCGACGCGCTTCATAGACCGCATCGCTGTTTTCTTTTCGGATAGCGGCCAGTTCTTCCTGCATCACACGGCGTTCCCTTTCAGCCTCTGCGCTCATAGCTGTTTTTTGCGCCTGGCTCTGCTGTTGCAGGCTGGTCATCTCTTCGGTCACCCGCCGGCGCAGCGTCTCCATTTCCAGATTAGCCCTATTTTCTGCCTGTTTGCTGCGTTCGGCAAACTCGAGTTCTTTCGCTTCTGTGGTTGTACGGGCGAGGCTGATTCTGTCAGCTGCTTCGCGTTCAGCGCGGGCGATTTCCTGCGCGCTGCGCTCGCGGGTGGCAGCCACCTGTTCGGTTGATGACTGGCGAGCGTTGAGTACATCGAGTGCCAACTGCTCTTGCACGCGGGCAGCATTTTCGCGGGCAGCTTTCATCTCGTTGGCAAGCTGTTCCTGCATCAGATTGCGCTCCAGCGTGATACGCGAACGCGTCTCCAGCAGCTCATTGGCGAGCCGCTCTTTTTCAACGGCTGCCGACTGCCGCGCCAGGCGTAGCTGCTCGGCCTCATCCTGACGAGCTTTGAGGACATTATCTGCCGCCAGCGAACGAGCGGCGGCGACTTCCTGAGCAGAAAGCTCTACGGCAGCGGTGGCAGCCTTTCTGGCTTCTGCAATTTCGGTGGCCGCCTGCTGTCGGGCGGCTGTAAGTTCCTGCGCCAGTTGCTGGCGCGAAGAGGCAATTTCCTGGGCGCTCGCCTGCATCAGTTCGGCCTCCTTAGCCTTCGCATCGGCGATGGCTTTCGCCGCCTCCATTTCAATTTCCTTTCTTCTGTTGGCAGCCAATTCCTGAGCAGAGGAGAGTTCCGAAGCATACTGCGTCTTGGCAGATTCTGCCTGTTGGCGCGCCAGTTGCACCTGTTGAGCAGCCTCCTGCCGGGCCGCTTCTATTTCAGTCTGAGCCTTTTGCCTGGCGGCCTGCACTTCGGCCAGCAGCGACTGCTGCGCCTGTTCGCGCAGGCGGGCATTTTCGGCCAGTTGGGCGGTCAGTTCAGCCTGGATACGATTGATCTCCGTAGTAGCGCGATCGCGGGCAGCCACCACTTCTGCTGCGATCGTCGCCTTTTCAGCTTCCGCCCGCTTGCGGGTTTCGGCAACTTCTGCTGCCTCGCTGGCATTAATTTGCTCGATGAGCGACTGTGAGCGAAGGCGTGCATCGGCAACCTCCTTGGCTGAAGCCGCCTGTGTAGAAGCGATTTCTGAGGCAGCCTTCTCCTTTTCGGTGAGGACGCGTTGCTGAATCAGTTCCATCTCCGTAGCAGCCCGTTGGCGCGCATCGGCAACCTCACGGGTGATAGTTTCCTTTTGCGCGGCTGCATTTTCGCGCAGGGTAGAAATTTCGCTGGTGATGGTATTTTGAACTGTTGACTTTTCTTCGGCAGCCTTGCGGCGCGACTCTGCCATTTCGAAGGCGAGGCGTTCGCGCTCCAGAGCACCGTTTTCGCGAATGCGGGCTATCTCAGCTGCTGTTTCTTCCTGTACCTGCAAAATCTGCTGGCTGGCATTTTGCTTGGTAGAGACCACATCTTCAGCCGTGCGTTCTCTCTCCTGGGTGGCCTGCTGCCGCGCCATTTGCACCTGCTGAGCAGCCTCTTCGCGGATACGTTTGATTTCGTTGGCTGCATTTTCGCGGGCGCTGGACACCTCATCGGCATACTCCAGTTTTGCCTGCTCAAACTGCTCGCGCGAGAGCGCAATTTCGCGGGCGGCATTTTCGCGGGCCATGGCCACTTCGCGGGCGCTTTCCTGTTGTGCCGTCTCGATGGCCTGCGCAGCGCGTTGGCGGGCTGTGGCCACATCGTCATTGATAGCCGCCAGTTGGCTGGCCGCCTTATCTCTGGCCGCCGTTATCTGGGCTGTTGCCTCCCGCTGTGCAGCCGCGATCTCCTCCTGCGAGCGCTGACGGGCCTGTTGCACCTCGCCCGCAAAAGACTGCTTCTGCTGGTTGGCCTGTTCGCGGGCCACAACCACTTCCTGTTGAATATCCTTTTTCATCTGCTCAGTGCGACCCCTTTCGAGTTCGATTTCCCGCCTTGTGCGCTCCTTGGTCTCTACGAGTTCGCGCCGCAGTGCGTCCAGTTCAGCATCTGTGGCTGGTGCAGCCGGAGACCTCGGCGTCTGCGCGGCAGTTGTCGGTGACTGAGGCGTTGCAGGCTTGGCGGCCGTGGCAGCCGGCGTGGTGGTGCTGGTGGTAGCAGCCTGCGGGCTACCGGAAGGCAGGATAATACCTGCACTACCCGTATTGACCACTTTAGCAGGGTCGATGGAGCTATAGAAGCAGGCAACTGACTCATTAAAAGCCGTAATTCTGTTTTCGCTCAGGGTGAACTTCCGAATTTCGTTGCTTACGTTGTTTTTGAGGTAGAGGGTAGTGATGTGGTTGGTAGCCATCCATTCGATAGCTGCCAGATCGAGTTGTATGGTATTTTGATACCCCTGATTGGCCGTACCCTCGTTGATCACGCGCCCCTTGTCGATGAAGCGATAGCTGCGGCGCATCTGATTGGCATCCATAAAGATGACCTCATCATTCTGGTTGAACTCCGTACCCCCCTGCCCCAAAGACTCGAGGCTGGCGGTTACCCCCCTGTCATCACTGATGAGCTGAAGATTGTAGGAATAATTCCCCCGAACCACCAGGGTTAAGTTTTGCATTTTCAGGATATGCGTTCCCTGAATCACCCTGTTCTCCATAACATACTGATCGCAGGACTGCGCACTCAGCCAGTGGATGGTCAGAAACAAGCATGTAATTGTTGTGATAAACCCTCTCGGATAGCTCATAAGCTTCAATTTGTCGGGTCAATTTAAGTGTTTTTGAATAAAAATAAAAATGATATGTGGCGATTAGACCAAAATTAACAATAAACAAAAACCGAAAATGGCAAAAAGTTATTTTCGATTGGCTGCCAGCAGGTAGAGCACCGCCATACGCACGGCTACGCCATTTTCTACCTGTTGCAGGATAATACTGTGCGGTGAGTCGGCCACTTCGCTGGTAATCTCCACCCCCCGGTTGATAGGTCCGGGATGCATAATGATTACCGGGCGATCGAGCTGGGCGAGAATCTCCTGATTGATGCCAAAAAACAGTGCGTATTCGCGCAGGGACGGGAAAAACTTGAGGTCCTGCCGTTCGAGCTGAATGCGGAGTACATTGGCCACATCGCACCATCGAAGCGTATCCTTAAGATCGTGGCTCACCTCCACGCCCAACTGTGCTATGTATTTGGGTATGAGCGTTGGCGGGCCGCAGACGCGCACCTTGGCGCCCAATTTTTGCAGGCAAAAAATATTGCTGAGGGCCACGCGTGAATGTAAGATATCGCCTATGATCGCGATCTTTCGTCCCTGCAGATCGCCCAACTGCTCCCGGATGGAATAAGCATCCAGCAGCGCCTGAGTGGGATGCTCATGCGCTCCATCACCTGCATTGATGATATTAGCGGATATGTGCTTGCTCAAAAAATGAGGCGCACCGGGAGCCGGATGCCGCATAACCACCATGTCCACTTTCATGGAGAGGATGTTGTTGACGGTATCCAACAGCGTTTCACCCTTTTTCACCGAAGAGGAAGAGGCGGAAAAGTTGACGATATCGGCAGAAAGTCGTTTTTCTGCCAGCTCAAAGGAGACCCT
>JAUMBM010000381.1:0-6035 GCA_032115735.1 Saprospiraceae bacterium | reverse complement strand
GGAGCGTAGTGGCTTTTGAGCATACCCGGTGCCATCGGATTGGAAGAAGAATGTACGTTGACCCGCACCTTTCCCAGCAGTGCTTCGATCTGCTCGACGGCCAGTCCTCCCTTGCGGTATACGACCACCTCCCCTTCTTCCATACCTACAATCGTACTTTCCAGCCCTACCGAACAGCTCCCCCCGTCGAGTATGTAGGGGATTTTGCCCTGTAGCTGCTGAAAAACATGGAGGGCTGTTGTAGGACTTATATAGCCGAAAGGATTGGCGCTGGGCGCAGCCAGCGGAAAGGCGATTTTTTCCAGCAAAGCTCGCGTCAGCGGATGGGCGGGCACGCGCAGCGCTACCCGGGGCAGACCGGAGGTCACCAGCTCCGGGATGATGTCCTGCTTGGGCAGCAGTAAAGTCAGCGGCCCCGGCATGAAAACATCGGCCAGCCGCTGCAGCAGCGGCGGTACTTCTGCTGCCCAGGCGGCCAGCATGGCCGCCGAAGCTACATGCAGGATGAGCGGGTCAAAATGAGGCCTGTTTTTTACCTCAAAAATAGCGGCTACCGATTTACTATTTAATGCATTACCAGCCAACCCATAGACAGTTTCCGTAGGGATAGCTACCAGCTCACCGGCGCCCAGCAGTGCGGCCGCCCGTTCAATATCCGTGCCTATTTCTGTTTGGTAGTACATTTGTTTACATCAACCAGCCAGCCAGCAATTGGTTCACCCATGCATCTCCCTCCGCAGCAGCAGCCTGATTATTTTTTCCAAAAAGCAATATCGCTGAAATGCCTTTTACCCAGAGCAAAATACTGCCAGACGATGCTACCGTAATAAATGCCTGCATTTGAGCGGCCCGGGCGAAGCGAGGCCGCCGCTATCAGTCGGTTGTAGTGGTGGCGCTTGCGCCACCAGTAGGCTGCTCTCGGAAAAAAATACCAATGGGCTGAAATGATAGCTGATATATGCTTCCATTTTCCCTGAAACAAAAACAGCCCCCCGGCCAGCCCGTCGAGCAGCAGCCGCAGCGGCAGCCACCAGATCAGCATATAGATGGGTGCATTTTTATAGACCGTCAGCAGGGTGTTGCGAAAGTTGAGGTAGGCTTTGCGAGCAGACAGATAGTCGAGCGTGCCGCCGCCCAGGTGATAGACGGAAGCCCGGGGTTCGAACCAGATTTCATAGCCGGCTCGTTTGAGCCGCCAGCAAATATCAATTTCCTCAGAATGTGCAAAATAATCCCCGTCGAAGCCCCCCAGTGCGTGAAAAAGATCTGCCTTGATAAAAAGAGCCGCCCCACTGGCCCAAAAAATCTCTTCGGCTGTGTCGTACTGCCCCCGATCCTCCTCCAGATCACTGAAGATGCGCCCCCGGCAGAAGGGATAGCCGAGCATATCAATCCAGCCGCCGGCGGCACCGGCATATTCGAACTTATCCGGCTGGTTAAGTGACAATATTTTGGGCTGGATGGCAGCAACCTCCGGAGCCGACCACAGGCGCTGCAGGCAGGGTTGCATCCACCCCTGCTGCACCTCAACATCCGAGTTGAGCAGCACATAGGTGTCAGCATCCAGCGTCTTCAGTGCCTGGTTGTAGCCTTCGGCGAAGCCGTAATTTCGGGGCAGTGCGATGATATTTACCTCCGGTTGGTGCGTCTTTACCCAGTCGACAGAGCCGTCGGTCGATGCATTATCGGCCAGATAAACAGTCGTATCGGGGGCTGTATGCGCCAGAACAGAAGGTAAATATTTCCTGAGATAGGTCAGTCCGTTGTAATTCAGGATAACGATAGCCGTCTTGCGGGCTCGCTGAGCGGCCGATGATGCCGGAGAAGCCGCAGAGAGTCGGGCCTTTGCCTGCTCGCGATCCGCCGAAAGCTGCTGCTGTAAAGCCTCTACGGACTCGAAGGTCGCATCAGGCCGTATGAACTCGACGAATTCAACCTCCAGTGTCTGGCCGTAGATATACTCATCGAAATCAAAAATATTGACCTCTATCGAGCGGTGGTTGTCATCTTTGATAGTCGGGCGCTGTCCGATGTATAGCATGCCCTCGTATTGATTGCCTTCATGCAGCACCCTCACCGCATAAATACCATCGCGCGGGATTAGCTTATTGGCTGTACCTGACTGCAGGTTAGCGGTTGGAAAGCCCATTTTGGTGCCGAGCTGCCGGCCGTAGATTACCTTGGCAATCAACGTATACGGGTGTCCCAGCAACCGATTGGCCGTCGCAATATCCCCATCTTCTACAGCCTTTCGGATTTTCGTTGAACTGATGGAAAGATTGTCAATGACCTGCTTTTCAATTTGTATAACCTCATAGCCCAATGAGCGGCCGTGCCATTCGAGGTAGTTGATATCCCCCATCCTGTTGAGGCCAAAGCGATGATCGTATCCGATGACCACATAGCGAGGATGAAAGCGATCCACAATAAATTTGTGGATATACTCATCGGCACTCAGCTGGGAAAAAGCTACGGAGAAGGGCGCAATGACGAGGTGATCCACTGCATAACGCCCGATCAGCGATATTTTTTCTTCGATGGTAGAGAGCAGGCTGAGTTTATCATCCTGCGGGTAAATGATACTGCGCGGATGCGGATGAAAAGTGATGACAACACTTTCGCCACCTGTACGCCTGGCCAGCCGATTGATGCGGTGCAGCAGTTCCTGATGCCCCAGATGCACCCCGTCGAACGAACCTATAGTGATGACCGCGTTGTTAAACGCCGGCAGTTGATCTAAATCGTAATGTACCTTCATAACAACGCAAAAGTAAACCTATTCCTGCACGAAAAAACCGAATGCAACAAAGAATTGTTCTATAACTTTGTCCAATTATGTTGTAAAAAAGCCCGCATACGCGATGGAATACGATAAAACGACTGTAGTGAGAGCGCTGACCAAGGTAATGGATCCCAATACCGGCCAGGATCTTATCTCTGCCAGCATGGTACGCGATCTGCAGATTGACGGTAATAACGTCAATTTTACGCTCGAATTGCCCTCACTCAACGCATCTTACAAGTCTGACCTCAATTTTGCCTGCATGCAGGCCATTATGGATGTTTATCCGGCAGCCAATGTCAACATCCATGTGACCTCCCGGGCAATCGAGAGCCAGGGGCAGGGACCGGCCAACCCCATGAGTCAGGTGCGCAATATTATTGCCGTTGCCTCCGGCAAGGGTGGTGTTGGCAAATCCACCGTGGCTGTCAATCTGGCGCTTGCGCTGCAGCAACTGGGTGCCAAAGTAGGGCTGCTGGACGCAGATTTGTACGGCCCCTCCATGCCTACCATGCTGGGGCTGCAGGGACAGCGCCCCAAAGTGCAGGATTTTTACGGGCAGCCCAAGATAGTACCGCTGCAGGCTTACGGTATGCCGGTCATGTCGATCGGCTTCATCATTGAGCCGGAGCAGGCCGTCGTACTCCGTGGCCCCCGGCTGTCGGGCGTCATCCGGCAGTTTTTCAACGATACTGTCTGGCCACCGCTCGACTACCTGGTAGTCGACCTGCCGCCCGGCACAGGCGACGTGCAGCTGACCCTGGTGCAGACTGCTCCCATTACAGGAGTCGTACTCGTCACTACACCCCAGGAGGTAGCTCTCGTCGACGCGGTCAAGGCCATGAATATGTTTCTTTTGCCCAACATCAACGTCCCGATTCTCGGCGTGGTCGAAAATATGGCCTGGTTTACCCCTGCAGAGCTTCCCAACAACAAATACTACATTTTTGGTGAGGGGGGCGGTAAAAAGCTGGCTAAAATGAGCAACAGCGTGCTGCTGGGGCAGGTGCCGCTGGTGCAGGGTATCCGCGAATCAGGCGATGCCGGCAAGCCGGCAGCCGTAGCTGCAGAGGCTTCTGTACAGGAAGCTTTTGCCAAAATTGCCCGCGATACAGCCCGGCAGATCGCTGTGCGCAATGAGACGATGGCGCCCACGCAGGTTGTACGACTGGACAATTAGTATTACTTTTGCTAAAATACATATCATGTTATCTTCTGAAAAAGAACAGCTCCTACAGGCTATTGATGCTGCGCTCGACGCAGTCCGCCCCCACCTGGCCGTAGACGGCGGCAATGTCGAGGTCGTAGATGTCACCGAAGAAGGCATCGTACAGGTAAAATGGCTGGGCAACTGCCAAAACTGTAACATGTCTATCTTCACCATGCGTGCAGGTGTAGAGCAGGCCATCCGGAGCCGCGTACCTGAAATCGCTGGTGTGGAAGCTGTTAACTAGACCTTTAATTTTTTTAACGCAATTTTAACCCCCTGCATAGCTGAATAAGGCAACATTTGAGCACCCTCAAACGCTTTTATGGTATACTTTTTAAAATTCTTTCAGCTATGAAAAAGGTACTTCTCTTTTCTGGTTTTTTTGCCCTCTTATTCTTGGGTAGCTTACAGGCGCAGACGCAGTACAAGGTCGTCACGGTAGTAGAATCCATCATTCCGGCAGGTACAGGTCGTTCACGTATTATAGAAAGCAACGAAGCAGTACCTATCGCCCAATACACGACGCAACGCACGGATGGCCGCACAAGCGCGCAAGGCGATATTGACCGCAGTGATCTCAAGATCAGCAATTTTTATGAAACGAAGCTTCTCAACTTTTTCAGTCTGGGTGGTATCAACTTTCAGAACATCGCCTCCAACGATGCGCTGATCAGTGCCAAACTCGACCAGCTGACAGCTGAGGGCTGGGAACTGGCGTTTGTGACCAGTGGTGTGGAAAGCCAGGGCGGGGATACTGACCCGCAGGGTATTTTCATTACCCGCTTTGTGTTCAAAAAGGTTAGTCGCTAAGTATTTACACTTCACTGCTTTTAGCGGTGTAGCTATAAAAAAAGCCGGTTTTTGATTTTTTGTAAAAAATCAAAAACCGGCTTTTTTTACAGGCATGCTTATTTGGCGGCTTCCGCCGCCAAGTAAGCATGCCTGGTTGCGTGACTAAGCCTTAAGCTCCGTGTAGTAAGCAAAGTAATACGGAATCGTCTCAATCCCCTTATAGAAATTGAAGATACCATAGTGTTCATTCGGCGAATGCAGCGCATCGCTGTCAAGCCCAAAGCCCATGAGCACGCTCTTCACGCCCAGAATTTCCTCAAACAAAGCCACGATAGGAATACTGCCCCCCTCCCGCTTAGGAATGGGATCTTTACCAAAAGTAGCCGCCATGGCCATGTGCGCCGCCTTGTACTCGGACGTGTCCGTAGGCGTCACCACCGGCTTGCCGCCGTGGTGAGGGTGCACCGCCACCTTTACCTCCGGTGGCGCTGCCGCCAGGAAGTAATTGGTGAAAAGCTCCGTGATCTTATCAGGGTCCTGGTCAGGCACAAGCCGCATGCTGATTTTTGCAAAAGCCTTGGCAGGCAGCACGGTCTTGGCACCCTCGCCGATATATCCACCCCAGATGCCGTTGACGTCCAGTGTCGGGCGTATGCTGGTGCGCTCAAGCGTTGTGTAGCCCTTTTCGCCCCGAATTTCCTGTATACCCAGACTGCGCTTGTACTCATCGAGGCTGAAAGGTGCTTTATTCATTTCCTCCCGCTCAGCATCACCGACCGCCTGCACATCGTCGTAAAATCCCGGAATGGTGATGTGCTTGTTCTCGTCCATCATATTGGCGATCATCTCGCAGAGCACATTGATGGGGTTGCCCACAGCACCGCCGTACACCCCGGAATGCAGGTCGCGGTTGGAACCTGTGACCTCCACCTCCAGATAGCTGAGTCCCCGCAGCCCCGTCGTGATGCTGGGAGTATCGTTGGCGATAATACTCGTATCGGAAATCAGGATGACATCACAGGCCAGACGCTCTTTATGACTTTGCAGAAAATCGGCCAGGTGGGCGGATCCCACTTCCTCCTCCCCTTCGATCATAAACTTGACATTGCAGGGCAAAGCATCGTTGGCCAGCATAGCCTCCACAGCCTTGATGTGCATAAATACCTGCCCTTTATCGTCGCAGGACCCCCGGGCGAAAATTGCTCCGTCGGGATGAATATCCGTCTTCTTAATCGTTGGCTCAAAAGGCGG
>JAUMBM010000380.1:0-2085 GCA_032115735.1 Saprospiraceae bacterium | reverse complement strand
ATCCCTACAGCCACCGATTGCGCCCGAGAAGCCTTTTTTGAAGCAGACTGCTGCGCTTACCATTTTCCTGCGGTGGTAGCCGCTGCCTGTCTGATCTATGCGCGTACGCAAAAGCTTGCAGGCAATATGGCTGAGGCGGAGGAAGCCTATACACAAGCGATCCGATATTACCATGGACTCGCTTTCAGCCCGCCCATAACAAAACAGATTATCTATGACTCTCCGGCTGTGTACAAATACTTCCAGCGATGCTGCCGCCAGCGATAAAACAGATGTGCGAAAAACCACACAGGTAATGTGGCAATACCTGCTTTGATTTCAATTTGATCAATATACTTGACACGGTTCGGTTGCGGGCCTGTCTGGATATAAATCCAGTGATCCCATGTTTTCACAATATTACCACTACCGTTATCTCTGATAATGTACTCCTCCGGGTCATCCTCCTTAATTTTTTCAATTTTTATTGTCTGTACCCCCAAAGGTATGAGGTTGAAAAGTTTCATGCTTACCCGGTAGCTACCATTTTGCCACCTAACCGGATAATTGGAAGGTTCGGTCGGGATAAACTTCAGAATAGGATGTGATATAAAATCAAGCGTGGTCGATAAGTTAACATACCTTATGATAGTGTCCTTATCACTTTCGAAAATTGATTCAATCCTTACTTTCATATTGTTTTACCTGATTAAAGTTACTTTATACATGCACTGACAGTGAAATCTGTCAGACTTATACCTAAGGTAATCAACAAAGAATTTGATTGTCTGTCAAATCCCGGTATCAAAAATAGCTAGTCTTTATGAAAACCAGGTACTGAAATGACCGCATCAATGTAGTCATGCCTACCCATGACGAATCTACTGAACCCGCAACACTTACCCAATCGAAAACACCCGCGCAGCCAGCGCACTCCGCCTAAAATGTACCCCCTCTTTGGCTTCCGGGCTATTGGGAACCTCACTCACCAAGTCAACCAAACCGAAAAGTCGAAAGAAACCTTCAAACAGGCGGTAACGGAAAACATGCGTTGCCCTTTCTCTTCCGCTGGCATAGAGAGTATCGCGGTATTGCGTCAACAGCTGGGGCAGAATCTCAAAATACAGCCCGGCGTAGAATGCACTGCTGCGGGCCGTATCGCCCTGTCGGAGCAGCTCGTACATGACCAGTCCCCAACCCCACTGCCCTACATCAGCTATAGCTGAGGGCCACAACTCTGTGTAGGTCCAGTTGTACTGCTGCGCATACACCATGAGCAGTTCGCGATAAAAAACCGCAGGAGGCGCCTGCAGCAGCTGCAGCCCCTTCTTGGTGAGGATGATTTTGCCTTTGCGTTTTTGGGTCCAGCGACCAACCTCCGCCAATAGCCGAGCAACTGCCAGCTGGCGAAAATTTTTTTCCTGCAGCAGCTTGATCGAGCCTTTATCTATGTTTTCACTCGGAAAAAGGCGCAAATCATACATGCGCTTTACTAAGGCGCGGGGCAGACTGCCCTTGGCAGTCAGCTGCAGTGCCTGCACCTCCTGTATGGCAGCCAGCAGCTCGCGGTTGAGTCGTAAAAAAGGCAGTTGCGCTACTTCTTCATCTTGCAGATCAGGCCGCAACTGCAGCGGGCTGGCCGGAGAAAAGGGGTTGTTGCACAAAAGCGAGCGGCCTCCCGGCGACAGCCTGTCCGGCGGCGGCGGCACAGGCTGGTTGTCCCGCGCCGCCTGCAGCAACCCCAGTGCCGCCGGCACTTCCCGCCAGCATGGCCAGGCGATGCAGGCGTATAAGATCGCCTCCTCAGGACTTTTGTCTGCAAACGCAATGGGCAGCTTGGCTGGCGGTGCGGGTTGCAGGAGCAGAGGAATAACATGGGGATTGCGAGCAGCAGCAGCCCGCAGCTGCCTGCCGGCGAGCTGACTGTCGCCCTTCTCCATCAATGCCAGCCAGGCATCGTTGAACAGCACAATTGAGCTGTCTTCGTCGTATTGCCAGCGGTAATCATGGTAAGTTGCCAGATCTCGCTGCAGCAGTAAAGCCGTCATCAGGTGATTGCGTACGCCCTGATGATCCGCGGCATTCAGGCGAAGCATATCCTCCCAA
>JAUMBM010000379.1:0-5250 GCA_032115735.1 Saprospiraceae bacterium | reverse complement strand
TATCTGACAGCCCAGTACGCTGCCCGCTTTCCGGCGGCCAATGTATGGGCGTACAGGGTGTTGGTAGTCATGATTATCATCGCCTGTCTCACACTTTTTGATTTGCATACTTTGTTTGTCAACTAGTCTTACTACCTGAAAAAAAGTCCGCTAAAATACCTATCTTACCAGCGGATGACTCCCATTGACTCAACAGCCAATAAATACCGGCCGAATGAAACAAAGGCTAAAGACACTACTGGATTACGTAAGCCTTGAGGCTGAGTTGGATGATTTTGAGCGCATACACGAATCCATCGAGCAGGAGGTTGTCTTTAAAGGTACCAACCTGTGGATTCTGGTGTTTGCCATACTGGTAGCCTCGGTAGGGTTGAATATGAACTCGACAGCTGTCATCATCGGAGCGATGTTGATATCTCCCTTGATGGGTCCCATCAACGGTATGGGTTACAGCCTGGCGACCTACAATTTCCCGCTTTTCAGGCGCGCCATCAAAAATTTCACTTTTGCAGTGCTGGCGGCACTAGCCTCCTCGACCGTATATTTTTTCATCAGTCCGGTATCGACGGCACATTCCGAGCTGCTGGCCAGAACCAGTCCCACCCTATACGATGTCCTGATAGCCCTGTTTGGCGGGCTGGCGGGCATCATTGCGCTTAGTTCGCGCAAAAAAGGCAATGTGATACCCGGCGTAGCCATTGCCACGGCGCTGATGCCTCCCCTATGTACCGCAGGCTATGGGCTGGCTACGGCTCAGTACAATTTTTTCTTTGGTGCGTTTTACCTTTTTACCATCAACACTGTTTTCATAGCCTTGTCGTCGGTAGCCATATCTCAATTTTTGAATTTTCCGATACGCACCTTGGTAGATAAGGCCCAAAAGGCGCGAGTCAATCGATGGATAACCATTGTCATGTTGATAACCATCATCCCCAGTATTTATTTTGGCTACAGCCTTGTGCAGCAGGAGCGTTTTGTCGAGCAAGCCAAGCGTTTCATTGATGATGTCAAGCTTGTAGAAGGCAATTATCTTCTTGATCATCAAATCAACACTAAAAAACACAGCCTTGTGCTGATTTACGGAGGCGCTCCCTTTTCTGCGGCGCAGAAAAAGCGGTTGCTGGACAGAGCCGATTATTTCTCACTTTCTCCCGACAATATTCGCATTGAGCAGGGTATAGCGTTTGAGCGGCTGAATACGCGCAGTAAGGAAGCTGACTATTTTCAGTCGGAAATTAACCGGCTGAATGCTGTAGTAGCCTCACAGCAGCAGCGATATGACAGTTTGCTGCAGATACCCCTCATCGGCGGCCAGCTCCTCAAGGAGATGCAGAGCATATACCCACAAATCAGCGGTTGCAGCTACGCAGAGACGGTTGTTTACAATCAGGGGCGCGACAGTGCCTCCCGGGTGAGATATGTCATCATTGAGACGAGCGGCGGCGGTATAGAACCCGCCGACGAGCAGAGGCTCACAGCCTGGCTCAATATCCGGCTGGCAGGAAGCGATATAAAACTACTGCTCGACTGCAGATAGGCGGGCAAACGATGAACCCGGCGGCGCCTGCTCTGTTGTCTAGGGGAAAAAACTACTCCTCCAGATGAAGATTCGCATCGGCATACTCATCGTATTTGGTTTACTGGGTTTGGCAAGTGCCTTTTCGCTTCCACAGCTGCGCTTCAGCTTCAATTTCGAGCAATTTTTCCCGGAAGGAGACAAGGATCTCGAATTTTTCCGGGATTTCACCAAATCCTTTGAAGCGGACGACAACTTCCTGCTGGTTGCTGTTACGCGGTCTGAGGGCGTTTTTGACAGCAGTTTTCTGGCCAACTTTCATGATTTCAGCCTTCGCTGCCGCGAGCTTCCGCATGCCACCGGCAGCCAGTCGCTCACCATGGTTGGCTACCCCCTGAAGACCCCCTTTGCCATTACGACCGTCCCTGCTATTCATATTGACCAGCCAGCGCGCTATGCGGCTGACCGCGAGCGCATACTGCGCGACGAGCGCTTTGTCTACAATCTCATCAACAAGGAGGGAACGGCCCTGGTTATTTTTGTAAAGACCGTTTCCAATATGACGCTGGAACAGTCCCGGGAACAAATGGACGCCCTGGAGGCGCTCATGGATGACTACCCTTTTGAAAAGGTACACCGGCTGGGGCGCCCCTACTTCCAGCGGGAACTGGTGGCCATGCAAATCCGGGAAGTACTTGTGTCGGCCATCATCTCGGGTATACTTGTGTCGATGATTATGTTTTTCATCTACCGGCGTGTTTGGGGGGTGTTTGTGTCCCTGCTGTCGATAGGGCTGGGTATGCTGTTGTTTATGGGCTTTCTGTCAGCTACGGGCCGGGAACTGAGCGCACTGGCAGCGCTCTACCCCGTACTCATGATTATTGTAGGAGCGAGTGACATCATACACATGATGACCCGCTATGTGGACGAACTTCGCAAAGGCAAGACACAGGAGGACGCCATTGTCATTACCCTCAAAGAGATAGGCTTAGCCACTTTGCTCACCTCTGCTACAACGGCCATTGGCTTTGCCACCCTGATTACCAGCCGTATTGCCCCCATCCGCGACTTTGGCATCAATGCAGCCATTGGTGTCATCATAGCCTATTTGACGGCTGTTTTATTTACGACTAGTTTGCTCTCCTTCCTGCGGGCTGAACAGATCATCAAGCTGGGGGAGCGGCAAGCCCGCTGGGACGGCTGGATCAACGCCATCTATACCTTCACACTTACCCGTGCACGTGCCATCAGCTGGGGAACGGTGGTAGTGCTGGCCGTCTGTGCCTGGGGCATCAGCCAGATAACGACCAACTACTCCATCATCCGCAACCTGCCACGCAACCGGCAGATTACGGAAGACTTCAAATTTTTTGAGCGGGAGTTGAGTGGTTTTCGCCCGCTTGAGCTGGCTGTTTTCATACAACCCGGCTATGAAGCCTCCGACTATGCCGTTGTGCGGGAGATGGACAAGATTGAAGGTTTCCTCCGCCAGCACTCCTTTTTGCAGGCGATAAGCTCACAGACACTGCTGTACAAGAGCATCAACCAGATGTTTTCCAACAACAGACCTGATGCCTACAAGCTGCCTGAGGATGAGTCTACCTTCAACCGATACAAGCGGCTTGCCGAGCGGGCACCCAACCCCAACATGAACGTAATGGTCAGTACGGACGGCACGAAAGCACGCATCAGCTCCCGTATTCAGGATATAGGAGCCGACTCCATCAAAGCCTTTGGTATCCGGCTGGAGCAATGGATAGGAAAAAATGTAGACAGCAGTGTCATCCGGATACGCCAGACCGGCACGGGGCTGATTATTGATAAAAACAGCGAATATGTACGATCAAGTTTGCTGGAAGGACTAGGGCTGGCCATCGTGGCCATCGGCATCCTCATGGCATTACTCTTTAAAAATGCGCGGATGTTGGTTATTTTTATGATTCCCAATGTCTTCCCGCTGCTCATTGCGGGTGCTATTTTAGGGTTTTTGGGGATAGAATTAGAAGCCGGCATCAGCATCATTTTTGCGGTCATCTTTGGCATTGCCGTTGATGATACCATCCATTTTATGAGTCGCTACAAGCTTGCCAGAAGCGGTGGTTTAGGCGTTGAAGAAGCAGTGAAGATTACTTTCGAGGAGACGGGCAAAGCGATTGTGCTGACAACCATCGTCTTGTTTTTTGGTTTTTTGGTCATGCTGTTCAGTATCAATCCGCCCAGTGTGACGGTGGGTCTACTGATTAGCTTCACCCTGCTGAGCGCCTTGCTGGCCGATTTGCTGCTGCTGCCCGTACTGATTCGCTGGCTGGATAAGGACTAGGACGCTGTACTTTACATTTTTTCAAAAATGTAAAGTACAGCCATTATCTCCAAGCAGGTATGGGCAGTGAACTGCCCATACCTGCTTGGAGGGAGCCCATACTAGCGCCTGGCTTCAAAGCCGTAATCGAACCGGCAGGTGACATTGTAAGGAGTGGTCTCTCCCGGAAAAAACACCACCTCCATTTTGTAGCGTACCCCTGACATCAATGTCCGCACGTTGCGCAGTCCGGGGTTGAGGTTGAGCCTGTCGAGCCGGCGGCGATAGAGATCCGTCAGAAAGAATACCTCATCTGCCTCCGTGCAGCGCTCACTACCTACGGGGCACACCCGAACGGATACAGCGTTGAGGAAGCCAAAATCCAGATTGTCCAGTGAGGTAATGGTTGCGAAATTGGGTACAATGGCCAGCACATCTGCATCGGACACGATACTCTGCGATAAAAACAGCTGGTAGTTGGTGGGCAGATTCTCGTAAGAAAAAACGAGCGTCTGGAAAGGACTGTAACCTGCCGGGATGACAAATTCCTGAGGCAGGTAACTGAGCAGAAACAGCCTTTCCCCTTGGTCCTGCCGACACCCGAAGGCCAGGAGCACTGTCAGCAAAGGCAGTAACAGGTATCTGCTGTATGTACGTGTATGCATACTGGTCATAACGTTGATTTCCTGATAAACGTTGTTTCTACAAAAATAATCATTGGTTGTCTCAAAAAACTCTTTGGCGGCATAAGCCGCCAAAGAGTTTTTGAATTAATCTTTGTTTTTTGTTTTTTGAAAAAACAAAAAACAAAGATTATGGCAGCATTGTATTTCACCGCCACAAGCGGCAAAATATTACGTATCTTTCTAGCCTCAAAAGGCAACCCCCTTTGGCCGCAGGATTTTTTACCAAAATAAACGACAGAAGGCATGGGCGAACAGCAAGTAAGCTTGGTGACGGAAGGCTCAATGATGCAAAAATTCATCCGTCATTTGTTGCGCGACGTGGAGGCATTGAAGTATATGCTCGAGAACAACTGGTTTGAGACGGAGACTATGCGCATCGGTGCAGAACAAGAGATGGTCATCGTCAACGATAAGACCTACAAGCCTGCCACCATTGCGATGGAAGCCCTCAAAAAGCTGGGGAAGTATCCTTGGATTACTACGGAACTGGCCAAATTCAATCTGGAAGTAAACCTGACACCCCGCACGTTTACGGGCAGCTGTCTGCGTGAACTGGAAGCGGAAAACAGCGAGTACCTCAACATTATCCGGGCGCAACTCCACAAGATGGGTGCCGAAATCGTACTCACGGGTATCCTGCCGACGCTGCGCAAGGTAGACCTTGAGATGCACAACCTCACGCCCAAGGAGCGCTACTATGCGCTCATGGAGGCGCTGAATCAGCAGTTAATTGGTTCTGCCTATGAACT
>JAUMBM010000378.1:0-3890 GCA_032115735.1 Saprospiraceae bacterium | reverse complement strand
TGCACAGCGGTAAACCGCTTGCCTCCGGAATAGCCGTGGGCGGGCGCATCCATGGCCCACACGTCGCAGCCGGCCTTGCGGAGCTCTTGCCACAGGCCAAACCAACGGCTGCTGTTGCTCTCCCAGCCATGCAGCAACAGCACGCGCTTACCCTTACCCGGCCAATGATAGACCTGCAGGTCATTGTCTCCCAGCGACAACCGGCTGTGACGGGCACTGTCGAGCCAGTCGTATTGCCCCGGCCGCAGCCGCCCCTTTCGGGGAGAACTGAAAAGCTGCATGGAAAGCCAACCCGAGGCCGATGGCCAGGTATATGCGCTTGCCTCCAACAGGCCGCGCAGAACAACGACTTTCCAGCTGGCAGCGTGATTACTTTGCATAATTTTTTTGGTAAAAAGCCTCATCCTGTCAGATTGCCGAGCCATCTACTGGCGGCTTACGCCGCCAGTAAGTGTCGCATTCGGTCTTTATTTTTGCCGCTCACGCGGCAAAAATAAAGACCAAATTTGCCAGACTATGATTTCAGTTGGTTAAAAAGCTCCTCCCGGTAGGATTTACTTACCCGAAAGCGCTTACCGTCTTTCATTCTCACCTCTACATCACCAGAACCAACATGCTGTATTTCTGCGAGGTACTGCATATTAATAATGGTAGACCGATGAATGCGCAGAAAAGTCTTCTGGTCTAGTTGTTCCAGAATTTGCTGCATAGACTCCCTAAGCAGGATGCGTTTTTCCTGAGTAAAAACTTCTATATAGTAACCTGATGCTTCGATATAACGTATGTCTGCCGGCGCCACCAGGCTCACCTTACTGCCGTGCTTCAGCGCCAGCTTGGGTGCCTCTGCTGCCGTAGCTGCCGATGCCGCATTGGCCTGCAGGTAGGCGATAAGCTCCTCCAGCTGCGCTATCTGCTGCTGCTGTTGTGCCCGGTCGAGCAACGTAGCTCTCGCCTTTTCAACCGACAACGCAAAGCGGTCGTCTTTAAACGGCTTCAACAGATAATCGAAGGCAAACACATCGAAGGCGCGGATAGCATACTGGTCGTAAGCCGTAACAAAGATGGTCAGCGGTCGCTCTTCCTCGCGAAGCTGGCTGAGGACCTCAAAACCCGTCATATCCTTCATGTGTATATCCAGAAAGATAAGGTCAGGCTTTTTTTCCTGTATGGCCGCCAGCGCCTCCGCCCCGTTGCGGCACTCCCCCAAAAGCTGCAAATCCTCCCACCGGGGCAGCAGTTTTTGGATACGCCTGCGAGCAAGCGCCTCATCATCAATGATTAGCACCTTAAACATCGGACAATTGATTGACAGGAATTACAGCAGCAGGGTAAGCAAGCTCCGCAGCACCGTACGCCAACGGGAGTGTAATCAGACTACAGGTACCTTCCTGCGTGTCCCGTACGGAGAACTGAAAAGTATCACCGTAGATCGACTGAAGCCTTTCCCTTGTATTCTGAAGTCCCATTCCCCGCTGAAAAATATCTTTACCGGCAGCATGCTTCAGGCCCTGGCCATTATCGCATACGGACAGACACAGATGACCATCCTGCGCATACGCCCGGATGATAATCGACAGCTCGAGATGCTTTTTGGAAAAACCATGGCGAATAGCATTCTCCACCAGCGGCTGCAGGATCATGGACGGCACCTGCTTCGACAGCAGCGACTCGTCAATATCCCAATAGACGCTGAGATCATCGCTGAAGCGCGTCTTTTCGATGTTGACATATTTTTCCAGTAGGTCAAGCTCGTTCGACAAGGGAACAATCTGCACATCTTTTTGGTCCAACACCCGACGCAACAGCTCCGCCAAATCAGCAATCATAATCTTAGCCCGCTCAACATCAATGTCCATCAGGCTGGAGATGCTGTTGAGCGTATTGAAGAGAAAATGCGGCTGCAGCTGCGAATGCAGCATCTTGAGGCGTGCCTGCAACAGCTGCGTCTGCATCTGGGCATGCTGGAGCTTGTTGTAATGATCCCGCATGACGTAATAGTAGGTATACGTAATGCTCACTGTGACCAGATACAACAAAAACAGTTTGTCAAAATTGATCAGAAACCAAAAAAACAGATCCTGCCCAATATTGTGACACTCTGTACCCTTACAAAAAAGCTTGTGTACCCCAATCAGGGTAGCATACCAGACGACCGAAAAAACAGAAGAAAAGGCCAGGTGGATCAGGCTGAGGCGCAGCCAGGACCAGTTGCGCTGCTGCAGTAGCTGCCGGGTCGTCAGCACAATGATGAAGGCAAAAACAACACCTACTACCCAGGCAACAATGCGGTCGCGGAGCATGATGTTGATAGAAATGACATCGTTGTCAAGCCTAAGCTGTGAGTAGGTACGCAGGAAAGTGATCAGCTGCGTGATGGCATAGATGATGGCGATGGCCACAATCAGCCGCCGATCACGCCAGGGCAACCCTTTGATGTTTTTCACTGCTCCCATAGACCACCTACAATTTGATCGTACGCAATATATGCTCCAGCTTTTGCATGTCGTTGCGTTTTTCCTCACCCGGCGCATGCAGGAAACCATCGATAAACAGCAGTTCTGCTTTCTGAGGATTGTAGATCAGGTAGCTGATGAAAGCTCCACCCATAAAATCATTCTCAATCTCCCAGATACCCCTTGCCTCGAGCGCATACTGGCCACTGATCGTGACCTGCTCCACAAACATGGGCAAATCCCAGTCATTGACGCGCATATACGTATTCGGCAGGGTCGAGGACACATATTTCCGCCCCAGACTGTCCCGGATGGCCTTAATCCCCTCCCGGCTGAGCTGCGACTGCGCCTTGTACGGCAGGCGGTAGACCATAATATTGTTGCTGGCGACATCAGTTTCCATTCGCAGCCACATAAAATTGTCCTGGTTGGTAGCCTTCATAAAACCCTTGGGAATACGCATAGAAGCCCCCATAGAGGCCTTAATTTCCTCCTGCAGTTGGTGATTTTCGCCCCCAAAATAAGCCGTGGCATCGATGCGCTCAGCATCAGCCTCGTTGAACCGCTTACGAACTGCAGGGAAGCTGGCGATGAGATTGGTAATCAGATCCGTCTGCCTGTAAGCATACATATAGATCAGCAGCTGCCCCTTTGCCCACTTGTCGCGGCCGGCGGTGGTACCAAAGCCGGAGCCACTGCGTGCCTCTTCCCGTTTCTCCTCGGCAATATCTGCGCGCACCATGGCCGCCGTTGCAGAAAACTCATCTGACAAGTCCGCGACCACCAAATAATTGCGCAACTCTTTTTTGACGGGCGCTTTAGCCAGTTGCTCGGGAGTCACGTGGTACAGATCAAAGATCGGTTCTGGTTGCGGTAAAATCAGGTAAGCCGAACTGTAGTAAAAACGGATAGAATCACCAACAGGCCCCATCCAGAGGCTGCTGTCGGCAACAACCATGACCTGATTAATCTTACCGTAAGCGGTGGGCGTTGGTGCCAGACTTTTTTGCACTTCCGAACCACAGGAAAAGCTCAACCAACCTAAAGCTATGGCAAATACCCAAGCAGCAATTCTGACCATGTGATGGCGCATGACGATACATTTATGAAGAACACATACAAAACCCTTCAGGCCGCAAAGCGATGTGACAGCACCCCCTAATACTGCTCACTACGCAACGGCCGAGAGCCCAAAAGCAAGCTGTAGCAGAGCGCCGCGCGGCGCTCTGCTACAGCTTACAGATGATTTTTTCTTACCTTTTGGCGTACCGCCGAAGCAGGTATGTGCTACTATAACAATCCCTCGATTACCTTTTCCTCCGTCACACCTTCTGCCTCCGCCTTATAGTTGCGCACAATACGGTGTCTCAACACATAGCGGGCGATGGCCTGCACGTCTTCGATATCCGGAGAATACTTCCCGCTGATCGCTGCGTG
>JAUMBM010000377.1:0-7484 GCA_032115735.1 Saprospiraceae bacterium | reverse complement strand
ATGACCACCACATCGCCAAAGAGAGGATCCGGACCTTCTTTTTTCTTGCCGCTTTCTTTGACAGGCCCTACCCGGCTGTAGTGACTGCCCTGCTCAAAAGTAAAGGAGGTAGGGATCGGACCGGAGTCCTCGGTATATTGCGAATAGATAGACCACTTGGGCTCCATATTGGCCGTGAAGATCAGATCGTATTCGCCCGCTTTAATCATCTTAGAACTGAAGGACCATTTAACAGGCTCCAGTATCTGGGCAGTTGCCGCTGAGCATGAAAAGATTAGTAAACTAACTACCAACCATAAGTTTTTCCACATCGTATGCATCATCGTTCAAATGTATTGGAAAATCACGTTAGCCATCTACCATAATAGTACGGACGTAAGCAGAAATTGTTTACCCCCGGGTCATTAACGACAGACTTTACTATGCGCGGACAAAGATAGGCAACAAGGGGTACCCACTGTGTGACCTTTGATACCATGTCGGCTCCGTTGCAAGACCCGCCGGAGGGCGGGCTTGACACGATCTGTCGGCGGCAAACATCGCCAACAGATCGTGTCGCGTTGATATGTTTTGTATTGAAAAAATTGCGGTATACTTAGGAGGCAACTCTGTCAGTCGACCAGACTCGCCCCTATCGCCTGTTGCAGCAGGCTTTCAAACAGTCCCCGGCCGTCGGTATTGCCGAGTTCGGCTTCGGCTGCCCGCTCAGGGTGAGGCATCATCCCCATCACATTGCCCGCGCGATTACAGATGCCGGCAATGTGGTTGAGTGAGCCATTGGGATTGCCCGCATCACTCAGTTCACCCTCGGCCGTACAATAGCGAAACAGTACCTGCCCGTGCGCTTCGAGCGAAGCCAGTGTCTCCGGATCAGCATAGTAGCGCCCCTCGGCATGGGCAATGGGGATTTTGAGCACTGCATCGGCCGTCAGGCCGGCCGTGAGGTAGCTGTCTGTCTGGGCAGGCCGCAGATACACATTTTTACAGATAAACTGCTGGTTGGCATTGCGCAGCAACACCCCGGGCAGCAAGCCCGCCTCGCACAGAATCTGAAAACCGTTGCAGATACCCCAGACCAATCCCCCTGCGTGCGCAAAATTGATCACCTCCTGCATGATGGGAGAAAAGCGGGCAATGGCTCCGCAGCGGAGATAATCGCCATAGGAAAACCCCCCGGGCAGCACGATGCAGTCATTGGTGCTGAGCCCCTGCAGATCGTGATCTTTGTGCCAGAGTTTGATGACTTCCTGCCCCATGACGGTACCCAGCACGTGTACCATGTCATCATCGCAATTGGATCCCGGAAAAACGACTACGCCAAATTTCATAACGGAAGGACGTGTTAATTGCTTACAATGAAAATGCGCAGTGGCCGACGGTGATACACGCCTTCGCAATCAGTCGTTAAAGACAACGAATTGTGAAGGTGCACCGAATGAGCTCTGGCGTTTTTTTTGACAAAGTACATACGGTGGCATCTTCTACGGCAGCCAGTGTCCACGCACAGAAATACCCGTCAAAAATACAGAAAATTTGCAGAGGATATAGAGAAAGTTGGCGATACTCCCGACAGACAGCTTGCTCGTAAGCACACACAACAAAACCAACTATGCCAAGCTGGCAGTTATTTGGCTGCCAAGCTGGCACAGTCGGCCATTATGACAGCAGCCTGAAAAAGCAGGTAACTTTCATTGGCTGCAAGGAAGCGGCCGTCTACTGCAGTCTGCACTTAATGAGCCCCAAAAGCTGTTGATGCTGGCGCAATACTTGCAATGCAGCATTGTGTATCTGATCGACATAGGTCATCATAATCTGCACCTCTTTACCCGGCTCCGGCAGCCCGTTGGCGGTATATTGACAGCAATGATAGATACTCTCGAGGAAGCGCTCAACCTCCTCTGCCTGTTTGGCAAAGGACTCGAGTACCTCACGGTCGGTATGATTCAGATTGGCGAAGCGACTGCTGGCTTTGATGTAAGCTTGCTCCTCGCTCAGGTTCTGCTCGGTGAGATCAAGGATATGAACACAGAAGAACTTACTTATTTTAAGTAAGTTATAAATCTTTGGCTCTGCCGATCCATTTTCATAAGAGGCAATATTCCCTCTGTTGAGCCCCAGTCGGTCAGCTAAATCCTGCTGGCTCAGTTCGAGCCGCTGGCGCAGAAACCGCAGGTTGTTGGCCAAAAAGCTGGTAGCAGCTCCTTGTGGGCCGTCCGAAAATGGGAGGTTGTGATCGACAGTCATGAGCAGGCTGTTGTTTCAGTATAGTATACAATCCAAGGCCTTAATTGGTTGATGAATGTTAAATATTTTAACAAATACAATGGCAACCCCAGGTTTTTCGCTACGATTCAGGCACTATTTTTGTAATAATTGTGTCAACATGAAAAATTGAATTGCATTTCTCCATAAATGCCGTTAATTTTGTCAACGAAAATTACAATTTCAAATCATACCAAGATGAATTACGCCGTCCAGGACCAGATATACGATCAACTGTCACGGATTAATCATTCCCTTAGAGCATTCTCTCTGAAGTTGACCGGTAACGCTGACGATGCGGAGGATCTGTATCAGGATACAGCTCTGCGCATTATTACCAACGCTGACAAGTACCACCCGGGTACCAATTTTAAGGCCTGGGCGGTGACCATCATGCGCAATATTTTTATCAACAACTACCGCAAGAAGGTCCGTCGCAACCTGATCATTGACCAAACGCCCAACAACTACTACCTCAACTCTTCGGAATCGCTCATAGAGAACGACGGGGAGGTAAAGCTGGCGTACAAAGAGCTGATCGCGATGGTCGACGAGCTTCCCGAGGATTTCCGCCGTCCGTTTATGATGGCTTTCCAGGGCTATAAGTACGATGAGATTGCCGAGGAACTTGGTTCTCCGCTGGGAACCATCAAAAGTCGCATCTTCTTCGCCCGCAAAAAATTGCAGCGTATGTATGAGGAAGGTGGCCGCATTCAGGCTGAGCGTGCATGACAGCTGCTGTAGTGGCTGACCAGCTTGTGTTACCAATAAAAAAAGACAGGGGGACTTACTTCCCTCTGTCTTTTTTTTATTGGCAGCCCCTCCAGCCATTTACAACCCAAAACCGCCGGCCAGAGACCGTCTTTTTTATCATTCGTTTTACTGCGAAAACCATCATTTTTTGCTGAATGCCTATTTTTTTCCAAATTATTACTTATATTTGACTCTCGTAAGCATTAAAAATTACTTGCCACTTCCTAACCAATCGCCATGGCTGATACTGCCCGTAAAGCCAAAGTCTTGCTGGTCGATGACGAGCCTAATATACTGCTCGCTGTCGAATTCCTTGTCTTACAACAGGGCTACGAGGTCAGTACTGCTGCCAATGGTAAAGAAGCGCTGCAGCTAACTGCAGCTTTTGTTCCGGACATCATCGTGCTGGATGTCATGATGCCGGGTATGGACGGCTACGAAGTTGCCCGCCATATTCGCGCCAATCCGGCCTGGGATCATATCCGCATCATTTTTCTCACCGCTAAAGGTGCTACTGCTGACCGTATGCAGGGCTATGACAGCGGTGGCGAAGTGTACATCACAAAGCCTTTCGATAACGACTACCTCGTCACTACCATTAACGAAGTACACGAATTTGGTTAATTTAGCAAGAAATATTTTTTTATTCTCATACATCAAAACATCTAAATATCTATATTTGTACTGTTAAACAAAAGCCAACCGTTATGACGCTACAGATTAACTCATTTGAAGAATACCAGCAGGTCTATAAGCGGAGCGTTGAGGACCCCGAAGGTTTTTGGGCGGAGCAGGCATCTACTTTCAGCTGGAAGAAGCCGTGGGACAAGGTGTTGTCCTGGGATTTCCGCAAACCCGATGTTCAGTGGTTTGTGGGAGGCAAATTAAACATAACAGAGAACTGCCTCGATCGGCACCTCGAGACCCGGGGCGATCAGGTGGCCATCATTTTTGAACCCAACGATGTGCATGCGCCTGCGCGTACCTACACCTACCGCGAGCTGTACAAGGCCGTCAATCAGACCGCCAACGCGCTCAAATCGATGGGTATCCAAAAGGGCGACCGGGTATGTTTTTATATGCCTATGGTGCCTGAGCTGGCCATCGGCATTTTGGCCTGTGCTCGCGTAGGAGCTGTCCACTCTGTCGTATTTGCCGGCTTCTCTGCCCAGGCACTGGCTGACCGGATTGTGGATGCACAGTGCAAAATGGTCATCTGTTCCGATTTTAACAACCGCGGCCCCAAGCACATTCCGGTCAAAACGGTTGTCGATGAGGCTCTCAGCATGGGTTGCGACAGTGTGCAGACGGTGCTCGTACACAACAACGCCCCCGATACCGTCAATTGGGTGGAGGGACGGGATGTATGGTGGCATGAGATTGTGCCCCAACAGGATGACTACTGCCCGGCAGAGGAGATGGACAGTGAAGACATGCTCTTCATCCTCTACACTTCGGGCTCTACCGGCAAGCCCAAAGGGGTTGTTCATACGATCGGTGGCTACATGGTCTACACCAGCTTTACCTTCCGCAATGTATTTCAGTACAAAGATGGCGACATCTACTGGTGTACTGCCGATGTGGGCTGGGTAACCGGACACTCCTACATCGTCTACGGACCCCTGCTGTCGGGTGCCACAACCGTCATGTTTGAGGGAGTTCCTACCTATCCGGATCCGGGCCGCTTCTGGCAGTCAGTCGAAAAACTAAAAGTCAATCAGTTCTATACAGCGCCTACCGCCATACGCGCACTCATGGCGCATGGGGATCAGTTTGTCACCCGGCATGATCTCAGCAGTCTCACGCTGCTGGGTAGCGTAGGCGAGCCCATCAACGAAGAAGCATGGGAATGGTACCACCGGGTGGTGGGCAAGGAGCGCTGCGCAATTGTTGATACCTGGTGGCAGACAGAAACAGGTGGTATCATGATCTCAGGTCTGGGTGCCCACAGTCCTATGCGACCGGCGCATGCAGGCTATCCGCTGCCCGGTGTGCAGCCCTGTCTGGTAGATCCTGAGGGTCGCGAGATCGAAGGCAATGAGGTCGAAGGAATTCTCTGTATCAAATATCCCTGGCCTTCTATCCTCCGTACGACCTACGGCGATCACGAGCGCTGCCGGATCACCTATTTTGCCAACTACGACAACAAATATTTCACGGGCGATGGTGCCCGCCGCGATGAAAACGGTATGTACCGCATCATAGGCCGCGTCGATGATGTCATCAACGTTTCGGGCCACCGCATGGGAACGGCTGAGGTGGAAAATGCCATCAATGCTCATCCCAAGGTCGTGGAATCAGCTGTCGTAGGCTTCCCGCATGATATCAAAGGGCAGGGCATCTATGCCTACATCATCACTTCTGAGCCCATCAGCGACCTTGACAGCTTCCGCAAGGAGGTACTGCAGGTGGTCACGCATGAAATCGGGCCAATCGCCAAGCCGGATAAGATTCAGGTGGTATCAGGTCTGCCCAAAACTCGTTCGGGCAAGATTATGCGCCGCATTCTCCGCAAGGTCGCCGCAGGAGAGACCGACGGGCTGGGCGATACCTCTACCCTGCTCAATCCGGAAGTTGTGGATGAGATCAAAGATGGGGCCGTCTAAGCATCGGCTCCATATAGCCCGGCGGCTGAGGCCGCCGGGCTATATGGCAAAGGGGCTCTCTGCGGGTGTTAGTTTTTTAAAAAAAATCAACACCCGCAGAGAGCCCCTTCTGCTTTATATTTTCCGCCACAGGCGGCAAAATTTACCCGCTTACCGCAGCAGCGTGATGCTGCCCTTCTGCACCAGCAGTTCGCCCTGCGGGCAGATGGTCTTCAGGTAAAAACCATAGACGTCGGGCGCACAAGGTGCTCCCTTATAGGTGCCATCCCAGCCTTGCTGAGGATTGGTAGTCCTGAAAATTTCTTCCCCCCAGCGGTTGTAAATCATAAATTCCACATCCGTCAGCTCGTTGAGGAAGTTGCTGCGTATGCGCAGAATATCATTACTGCCGTCTCCGTTGGGCGTGAAAGCATTGGGCAGGAAGACATAGTCCTCATTACAGGTGTTGTCGATCACAAAAATATCCACCCGCAGGCTGTATACACAGCCCAACAGTTCAGCCGTGACCGTGTAGAATTGTGGCCCCGTGAATGTGGGCGTTGCCTCTACATTGGCAGTAGTACCCACGACTATACCCAGTGAATCTTCCCATACGTAAGCGCAACCTACACAACCCAGTGCAGACAAAAGCGTAGCATCGCCTATGAGGAAGGTATCGGGTACGGCTGTAGCCGAGAGTGTACCCGGCAGGTCAACCAGCGTGATGGTCGTAAACAAATCCAGCGTACACCCGTAGCTATTGGTGATGGTGGCAGAAAAATCATCCGATACGTTGGGATCCACCACCACCACCGGCCCTTCTGCAGGCCGGGTAATGACGCCAAAAGTATCCCAGACAATCTGCGCACCCCATTCGGGTCCCAGAAAACTCACCTCCAGCACTTCCTGCGTGGTGGGCTCGCAGATAACCTGATCGGGGGTGATCGTTGCCAGTACAGGCGTATTAAATACCCGCAATGTGTCGCGTTCGGTACAGCCGTCAGTACTGACAGCCTGCACGATGTAAAGGGTCTCTCCCAAAGGGGGCATGATGTTGAGCACCGGTCCGGCAGCCACCGGCATGCCATCAGTCGTAAACCACTGAATCACGGCCGGCATATTGGTATACTGAAGCGTGTTTGTCAGCATCGCATTGGGCGTACACAAGGTGGTATCCCCTCCTGCCTCAATATCCATGCGCGGATATGGAACAACGCGCACTGTATCAATAACGATACAACCAAATACCGGATCTGTGACCCGCACGATGTATATCCTCTCCGTAGCTGTAATCACTACCGGATTCCAGGGTTCGTTGACGTTGATGGCTCCGTCCAGAGGCGACCACTCATAGATGAGCGTCGGATCCCCGCCCGGGTTGAGCTGCGTCCTCTGGTTGGTACAGGCCAGCACCGTATCTCCCGGCATTTCCGTCGTAAACAGCGATACGTCTATCGTCACCAGACTGGTATCGAGACAGCCCGTTACGAGATCCATGGCCACCACCCGGTACGTGTTCAGTCCGTTGACAGGTAGTGCAACAAAAGGCGAACCAATGCCCAGCGTATCACCGGCAAGGTTTTGCCAGTAGATAACTGCCGGCTGATCAGTCGTTGCCGTCAAAGGAATAGGCACTATCCGGCAGAGTACGGTGTCCCCATCCGTCTGCAAGTTGACGTCCGGAAATACCTCTACCTGTACAGAGTCCACGACTGTACAGCCAGTTGCAGGATCTGTAATCGTAGCAAAATACAACTGACTGGCCTGTAAAGTAGCCACCGGATTCCAGGGCTGACTCAGGTCCAGACCTGCGGTGGGCGACCAAGTGTATGTATAGGTCGGATTACCAGCCGGATTTATTGGTGTAGGCGTATTCGTACAGGC
>JAUMBM010000376.1:0-4860 GCA_032115735.1 Saprospiraceae bacterium | reverse complement strand
CTTCGTTCCCGCAATAAAAGCTATTCGGCCGAGGGTCTCAGAGATATTGTCGTCAAAACTACACCCGCCGGCGGGGTCGTTCGTCTCCATCAGGTTGCAGAGATCCGCGATCGTTGGGCAGATAACCCCAATAGATCCTTTCTCAATGGTAAACCATCTGTAGTTGTTACCGTACAGAATACGCTCGAGGAGGATTTGCTGGACATCACGGACAAGGTCAGTCAGTATGTCGATGATTTTAACGCTCGCCACGAAGTTGTAGAGGCTGAAACTATTCGGGATTCCAGTATCCTGCTCAGGCAGCGCATCGATCTGCTTACCGTCAATGGGGTGATGGGTTTCATGATTGTTTTGTTCGTACTGGCGCTTTTCCTAAACTGGCGACTGGCGTTTTGGGTGGCGGTATCCATTCCTATTTCTTTTGCGGGGATGTTTCTTATGGCCTATCTGGTGGGTATTACTATTAATGCGATCTCGCTTTTTGGTATGATCATCGTCGTCGGTATATTGGTCGATGACGGTATCGTCATTGGCGAGAGTATCTATAGTCGCTTTGAAGAGGGGGATTCTCCGCTCAAAGCCGCCAGTGGCGGAACGCTCACAGTGTTGCCGGCGGTTGTAGCCGCCGTATTGACGACCATCGTTGCTTTCTCCAGTTTCTTGTTCCTGGATGGCCGTATAGGCGATTTCTTTTCTGATATGGCTGTTGTGGTTATCTTTTCACTGGCATTTTCACTGGTAGAAGGGATCTTCGCACTGCCTACCCACGTCGCACATTCGAAGGCACTCCGGCTCAACCAACAACCCGGGGCAATACGCAAGTGGTTTGACAGACTTATGTACTTCCTTCGGGATAGAACCTATGCACCTGTATTGCGATTCACTATACATAATAAGGTGATTGTCGTGACTTCTTTCGTGGCAATACTAGCCATATCTTTCGGGGCGCTCAGCGGGGGCTTCATCCCATCAACATTTTTCCCCATCATCGAACGTGATGACCTGAGCATCACGGTACAAATGCCGGCCGGAACGCGGGAGGAAATGACGATGGGGCTTGTTAAAAAACTGGAGGCCGCCACCTGGCAGGCCAATGAAGAGCTGAGTGAACGCTATTTCGATAACCAAAAACAGGCAATCAAACAGGTAGAAGTAAAACTTGGCCCTACCTCCTATCAGGCAACGCTCAATATCGCCCTGCTGGATGGCGAAAATCGCGATAGCCTGCGCTTGCGCGAGGTCATCAATACCATCAGGCAGATGGCGGGGCCGGTGGATGAAGCCGAAATTATTTCATTCGGAAGCCAGACGGCTTTCGGTAAGCCGGTATCTATCTCGCTGGTGGGCAATAACTACAAAGAACTTCAACAGGCTACTCAGGCAGTAAAAGATGAACTCCGGCAGCTGACCGAGCTGACCGACATCAATGACAATAACCAGGAGGGCCTGCGAGAAATCAATATAAAACTGAAAGACAAGGCTCGCTATCTCGGGTTAGATGTGCAGACAATCATAGGGCAGGTGCGGCAGGGATTCTTCGGCGCTGAAGCACAGCGCCTCCAACGTGGAGAGGATGAGGTGAAAGTGTGGGTCAGATACCATGAAGACGACAGGCGCGATTGGGTGGATTTGGCTGATATGCGCATCAGAACAGTGGTAGGTACTTTGCCCCTTAGCGAAGTCGCTGAGCTCTCCGTAGGAAGAGGGGTTATTAGCATTAATCACATAGATGGTAAGCGTGAGGTTAAAGTAGAGGCGGATATCGCCAGCGATGATGTCAGTGTAAGTGATCTGACCATCAACCTGAAAGAAGAGGTAATCCCTAAAGTGCTTGCCGGATTCCCGGGGGTGTCTGCCTTATTTGAAGGCCAGAACCGGGAGCAGGAGAAATCAGTCTCCTCTATGCGGCGTGTAGGGCTGGTGGTGCTGGCTGCGATGTTTTTCATCATCGCCCTTACGTTTCGCGATATAGGTCAGACAGTCATTGTCTTTCTCCTGATCCCTTTTTCTCTGGCAGGGGTCATCGGTGGCCACTGGCTGATGGACGCTCCGCTCAGTTTGTTCTCTTTCCTCGGGGTCATTGCACTTATTGGTATTTTGGTCAATGATGCCTTGGTACTGGTTAGCGCCTATAACGATCTGCTGCGCACAGGGCACGGCCAAATGGATGCCTTATATGAAGCGGGTGTTTCTCGTTTCCGGCCTATATTGCTTACATCTCTCACCACCTTCGCTGGTCTGGCACCTATCATGTTCGAAAAAAGTCTGCAGGCACAGTTCCTGATTCCTATGGCCATATCCGTTTCCTATGGGCTGCTGATGGCAACTCTGATTAATCTGGTTCTGCTGCCGGCGCTTTTGGTGATTCTCAACAGGCTGCGGGTGCTGAGTGCGTATGTGCAACAGGGGTATGCACCAGCTAAAGAGTTGGTAGAACCTGCGCGAAAAGAAATGGACGCTGAACGTGATATGCAGGACCATCTCACGCACAATTAACTAAAAATAACGAATGAGTATGGCAAAGCAACGAATTGCGCTGGATATGGACGAGGTTATCGCGGATGTTCGCCCCAAGTTGCTGGATGCTTTCGAACAACTCATGGGCTGGCGACCATCGCGGGAGGAATATGCGGGCAAAAAAATTTACGACCTGGCAGGAGCTGCTGAGGTGCGCAATGTGCTGCATACTAAGGGTTTTTTTGCTGATTTGCCGGTTATGCCCGGTAGCCGGGAGGTCGTCAGAGAGCTTATGGAAGACTACGAGCTGTTTATCATCACGGCAGCTATGGAATTTAGATTTTCTTTTGAGGATAAATACGACTGGCTGGCCACAAACTTTCCTTTCATTCCCTGGAAAAATATCGTCTTCTGTGGGGATAAGCGAATTATACAGGCAGACTATATGATTGACGATCACGTGAGAAACCTGGAAACTTTCGGAGGTAAGGGATTGCTGTATACGGCATCTCATAACCTGGCAGAGACGAGATTTCGGCGGGTCAATGACTGGGAAGATGTACGCACTTTTTTTGAAGAAGAAAAAAAAATCCGTACAGGCGGATACTGAGCGTTGTGCAGCATATGAAAAGCAACACCGGAATGACAGCGGCTGTACTGAAGATGGGGCGTTTTGCAGCTTCCGGTCTGCTGGCTACCTCCATTAATATCGGGCTTTATCTGCTGTTGGTCAACCGCTTTCTGCCGCCTGTACCGGCCAATTTGGTTGCCTACTGTACGGCAGTTGTAATTAATTTTTTGATGCACCGCTATGTTGTCTTTCGGGCAAGTGGCTCGGTGCGAAAAACTTTTGTGTGGTCAATGGTGGCTTCAGCCGGAGGATTGCTGTTGGATACGGCTCTGGTGGGCGGTCTCAACTACATTCCCTTTTTTACGTGCCGGCAGTGGTTGGTCAAGGCTTCCTCAACTGCCGTGGTTTTTTTCTATAACTTTGTTAGCAAGCAGTATATCTTTGAAAAAACATGATCTCCCCGGGCGCGTGGCAACCTTGGTACAAACAAATTGTGGAGGGTAATCATCCTCCCTGTGATCTCTGGACGCCGCTGTTGTTGGAGAAGGTCAAGTATATAATAATCAACTTACAATGGTTTTTGGCATGAAGTATTTTCGTCTTGTCTTGTCTGTGGCCAGCCTGCTGGGGTTTGCTGCTACGATCAGTGCCCAACAGTCGCTCACGCTGTCTGAAGCGCTCCAAAAGGCGCTTGAGCGCAACTATCCCATCCGGGTGGCAAAGGCTGACCTGGCTGTAGCCGAAAATAACAACGACTGGAGCCTGACCAACCGCTATCCGTCGGTCAACCTGACGGTTAATACCAACAACACCTACTCCAATACGAGTAACCCCGCAAGTATATTGTTCAAATCCAGTGTGTTGAATACCAGTATAGTGCCCGGACTTGAAACGAACTGGATCATCTTTGACGGACATAGGGCTGACATTAACAAAGGACAACTGGAAGGGCAGTATAAATTGTCAGCAGGTCAGTTGCGACAGCAGATAGAACAGACAATGCTTGCGGTCATCCAGGCCTATCATGGCGTACTGGTGCAACGCGAACAGCTTGGCATACTCGCGGGGGTGCTTAATTTGTCTCGTGACCGGGTGGATTACCAGCAGCTGCGACAGTCATTCGGACAGGCTAATACATTTGACCTGCTGCAGGCACGGGATGCTTATCTCAGTGATTCTACTACTTTTTTGGTGCAGCAGACACTTTACCAGAACGCCATGCGCAATTTGCTGCAGCTGATCGGTGAGGATCCCGCAACGACCCCCTCTGCTTATGTACTGGCCGATCAGTTGGTCGCAGACGGTATTGCCTATGATTACACCGAGCTGGCAGATAAATTGCTCGCCAACAACCAGCAGCTGATGAATCTGGTGATGGCAAGGGAGCTGGCTTCGCTGAATACCCGCCTGCTGGAAACCAATACCAAACCCACGATTGCCCTGCGAGCGGGTATGACCTATAATACGGGCATTGGGTTCGGCGTGCAGACTTTCAATTTTGTGAGCGGGCAGGTAGAACAGGATGTGCCGCGCATAGCAGCCAAAAACCTCAATACTTTCCTCAATGTTTCCATGGTCTACAATCTCTTCGACAAGGGCGCCCGTCGCCGGCAAATAGGAAGCGCCCGATTGGCTGAGATTAGTTCGCAACTCAGCTATGAAAGCCAAAAGCAATTATTGCTGACGCAGCTCGCTAATGTACACAATACCTATAATAATCAGCGCAGTCTTGTACAGTTGACCAAAGAGCTGGTTGACAACGCACAGCGCAACTTGTCGATTGCTGAGGAGCGCCTGCGCGCCGGTCTCATTAATTCTTTCGACTATCGGAC
>JAUMBM010000375.1:0-2114 GCA_032115735.1 Saprospiraceae bacterium | reverse complement strand
GGGTAGCTACGGATCCTTTTAGGCCGGACATGGTCTTTGGCGGCATGCAGGACAACGGAAGTTCGGGCGGTATCAGCCCCGATACCGAGTGGCCCCGCATCTTTGGCGGCGACGGTTTTCAGATGGCATTCAGGCCCGATGAGGCCGGTGCCTACTACGCAGAAACCCAAAACGGTGGTATCGTTGTGACCCCTGATGACGGCAACAACTGGTACGATGCCACGGAAGGCGTAGACCCCCAGGATCGCATCAGTTGGGATGCCCCCTACCTGATCAGCCCGCATAACCCCGATGTTCTGTACACGGCAACCTACCGTATGTACCGCAGCGACAGCGGACTCTACCCCAGCTTCAGCCCTATTTCCGAAGACCTCACGGATGGCATCGTTTTTGCGCCCCGTTTTCACACCATTACGGGCATAGACGAATCGCCGCTGCAGGAAGGGCTGTTGTACGCATGCACGATAGACGGCAACGTTTGGAAGAGAAGTCCGGGCGGCAGCTGGCAGGCCATTCACCCGGGCCTGCCCAACCGCTATGTCAGCAGTGTCAAAGCATCACCCAGTCAGACCAGCGCGGTCTTTGTAAGCCTGAGCGGCTACCGCAACAATGACTTCAGGCCGCACATTTATCGATCCAACCAGGGCGGCCAGGGCTGGCAGTCCATAGCCGGCGACCTGCCCAACTTATCCATCAACGACCTGTTGGTCATCCCCGGCTATGCCGACAGCATCATTTTTGCCGCCACCGACGGCGGCGTTTACGGCACCAAAGACGGTGGCCAGCACTGGCTGCGGCTGGGCAACAACATGAGCTGGATACCCGTGTACGACCTCGTCTACAACCCCCAGTTGCAGGAGCTCATAGCCGGCACCTTTGGGCGCTCGATACAGACCTACCCGCTGACGCAGCTGCTCCCGGAGGCTCCCAGCAGCAGCAGCCGGCCGCTGGCCGGGTACTGGCGCGTTTTCCCCAACCCGGTGCAGGATCAGCTTTTTATAAAAAAGCAGGCAGGCGGTGCGCGCAGCAGCCGGCTGTCGGTGCGGCTGTATGACGCCCGCGGCGTCCTTCAGCCCATCCGTCCGCAGTTTGGAGCAGAGAACATACAGCTAGACTGTCGGCAGTTGCCGGCAGGCGTGTATTTCCTGCACATTGAAGAAGAGGGCGGTGGCACAGTCGAAAAGATTGTCATTCGATAGGCGGATGCAGCCACTCGAAGCGGCGGCCATCGTACTTGAGCAGTGGCTTGAAGTGTGGCTTAGCCGTTGATCGCCACTCAGCAAAGTAGTACAGGATGAAAGGAGGCTGTTCGATGAGGTAAACGTAACGCTTTTTCCCCTTCCAGTCCCCCCCCAGGGCGGTCAGGGCGGTAGTCGGTATACCCAGATGGGCATACTGGCGTGGCGACAGGTAGGCACAAGCCTCCATGTCCATGACCTTTAGCTTGCTGTCATCGATGGTCGTGTAGACTGCGTAGAGTGTTTGCTGGTCAGGTGACTTTTCTGCTTCGCAGAAAAGCCATTGGTGGTTTTCCTGTCCGCTTTGGTCGACGACGAGCGCATCTGCCCGGCAGCCGGTGATTAGCAGCAGGCAACCAAGCAGCAGGGCAGCAGAAGGCAGTGATGAAAGTACAGCATATTGCATGTGTCGGGTATTGGTTGAATCATGGTAGTCACAACAAAGATAAGCGCACCTTCGGGAATTTCTGCTTCAGACAACCCAGCGTTGTTGTATCACGATTTTTCGGGTTGCTGAGGCGCCACAGAGCACAGTTTATACATACAATAACTACCCGCACCGCCGGATGACCTTGTGGCTTGTGTACAGAATGTTATTCGTGCATGAAAACCCACCAGACACCTGCTGGCCAGCTCCCCTGCACGTACTGCGGCGCGCATGCATGGCAGCTGCCATGCTCAAACAAAAATATTGTGGCCAAAATTTTAGTATTTCGGGAAACTATTTTACTTTTGCCACGCTTTAGTAAAGAATAAGCCGGAGGGTATAGCTCAGTTGGTTAGAGCGCTGGATTGTGGTTCCAGAGGTCGCCGGTTCGAACCCGGTTATCCTCCCTGATAAAAGCCTGTGCAGTGATGCACAGGCTTTTTTTGTTT
>JAUMBM010000374.1:0-3508 GCA_032115735.1 Saprospiraceae bacterium | reverse complement strand
TCACTCCGTTGTTTTTGGCGGATTTGCTGCCCGGGAGCTGGCTATCCGCATTGATGATGCACAGCCCAAGGTGGTACTTACGGCCAGCGGCGGCATAGAAATCAACCGCATTATTCACTACATGCCCCTGGTAGATGATGCGCTGGTGCAAGCCACGCACGCTGTTGATCGCTGCGTGGTATTTCAGCGCCCCGGCATGGAAGCTGTGCTTGACGGACCTGTCTACCTCGACTGGAATGAATGGCTGGCTGACGCTCCTATGGCTGACTGTATGCCGGTCGATGCTACAGATCCACTCTACATACTCTACACCTCCGGTACGACGGGCAAGCCCAAAGGCATTGTGCGGGACAATGGCGGCCACGCCGTTGCCCTGCGCTACAGCATGCAGGCCATTTACGACACCCAGCCCGGCGAGGTCTTCTGGGCAGCTTCCGATGTTGGCTGGGTGGTGGGGCACTCTTATATTGTCTATGGCCCGCTCATCAGCGGCTGTACCACCCTTCTCTACGAGGGCAAACCGGTAAAGACGCCCGATCCGGGCGCTTTTTGGCGCGTCATTGCCGAGCATGGCGTAAAAACCCTCTTCACCGCCCCTACCGCCATAAGGGCTATCAAGAAAGAAGATCCCAATGGCCTGCTACTGCAGGCCTATGACCTTTCCCGCTTCCGGCGGCTCTACCTCGCCGGCGAGCGCTGCGATGCAGCTACCTACGAATGGGCTAAGTCGCTGCTGGGCGAACGCGATGTGATTGACAACTGGTGGCAGACCGAAAGCGGCTGGCCGATGATTGCGCAAATGCCCCTGTACGGCATGATTCCCGTCAAACCGGGTGCTGCAGGTCGGCCCGTCTGCGGTTTTGATATACAAATTCTCGATGGCCACAACCAGCCGATGGGGCCCCTGCAGGAGGGGGCTGTATGCATCAAGTTGCCGCTGCCGCCTTCCTGTCTGCCGACCCTCTGGAACAACGACGACCGCTTCCGTGCAGGTTATCTGGCGCCCTATCCGGGCTATTATTTTTCCGGTGACGGCGGCTATCGCGATGAAGAAGGCTATGTGTATATCACCGGCCGTATGGATGATGTGATCAATGTGGCCGGCCACCGGCTCTCTACCGCCGACATGGAGGAGGTGGTTGCCCAACACCCTGCTGTGGCAGAGTGCGCTGTCATTGGTATACAGGACAGTATGAAGGGGCAGGCGCCGGTGGGTTTCGTGGTGCTAAAGGAGGGGATTGCCATCTCAGATGAGCAGATTGAACGCGAGCTGATACAGATGGTGCGCGACAAAGTGGGGGCAGTGGCCTCTTTCAAAAGAGCTACCATAGTCAACCGTCTGCCAAAGACGCGCAGTGGTAAAATCCTGCGGCGCGTCATGCGGGCTATCGCCGACGGGCAGGCGTACAGCATGCCTTCGACCATTGAAGATCCGGTGGTCCTCAGCGAAATTGAAGACCGCATGAAAGAAGGCAAAATTGGTGAAGCTTTTGATGCTTAGGCACGATACCGCTAGGCCGGGAGCCACTCGGCCAGGCGATCTGCGATACGGCGGTCATTACTAAGTCGCGGGACTTTGTTTTGACCGCCCAGTTTTCCCTCCGCTTTCATGTAGCGGACAAAGGCATCGCGCTCCAGACTGCGCAGCACGAGCGGGCGCAAAATCCCGCCGGCGATAAGGTCTTTGTAATAAATATTTTGTGCCTGTAGTGCCTCATCGACAGCGCCGGCAAAGGCTTCCGGGTTGCGGGGGGGCGTCTCAAATTCTACCCACCACTCGTGATACGGCAGTCCGCCCTCCGGTGGATTTACCTGCGGTGCGACGGTAAACTCGACGATTCCGAGGCCATGCTCCCGCGCGACGCCCAGCAAGGCTGCTTCCACCTCTTTGCCTATCACGTGCTCGCCAAAAGCAGAGATAAAGTGTTTGGTGCGGCCCGTAACCCGCAGCCGGTAAGGATGCAGGCTGACAAACTCTACTGTATCACCGATATCATAACCCCAAAGACCAGCATTGTTGTTGATGATAATGGCATAATTTTCCCCTTTTTTTACCTGATCGAGCCGCAGCCGCCTCGGGTGGGGGGTAAAAATTTCATCTGCCGGGATAAATTCGAAGAAGATGCCGCTGTTGACATTCAGCAGCAGGCCCTGACTTTCAGGCAGGTCCTGAAAAGCGATGAAGCCTTCAGAGGCCGGATAGGTTTCTATGCTGGGGATGCGGGCACCCACCAGCTCTTCGAGATTGTCGCGATAAGGCTCAAAATTGACCCCTCCGTATACAAAAACGCTGAAATTGGGGAAAACCTCCCGCAGACTGCGCTTGCCGCTGGCATCCAGCAAGCGCTCGTAGTACATTTTCACCCAGGGCGGTATACCCGAGATCAGCCGCATATCGGCTTTGAGCGTTTCTTCGACAATTTTATCGAGCTTGGTTTCCCAGTCATCGATACAGTTGGTTGCATAGGAAGGGAGCTGGTTGGTACGCAACCAGGCAGGTACCAGGTGATTGACGATACCCGAGAGGCGGCCGGTGGGGATCCCCCCTACCATTTCGAGTTCGGGGCTGCCCGACAGGAAGATGATATTGCCATCGAGCCAGCCTCCCTGTCCGCTGCGGGCGTAGTAGTTGAACAGCGCATTGCGGGCGGTGCCAAAATGATTGGGCAGGCTGTCGGTGCTGAGCGGGATATACTTGACGCCTGAGGTTGTGCCGCTGGTTTTAGCGAAGTAGCGCGGCTTACCCGGCCAGAGCACATCTTTTTCCCCCGCCTTGATGCGTTCCACATAAGGTCGCAGCCCTTCATAGTCGCGGATGGGCACCTTTTCCCGAAAAGCCTCGTAGCCCATATCGGGCGAGAGCCCGTGATCCTTGCCAAAGGCTGTCCTGCTGCCTTTTTTCAGCAGCTCCTTAAAAACCGCCGCCTGCGCAGCATGCGGAAAGGCAGCCCATTTTGCAATTTGGTTGGCGATAAGCCCCGCAACGGGGCGGGCCAGCACAGATTTGACGCCCATGTGACTTTACTGATTGGTGCGTGGCAAAGATAGCCACAGATTGGCAACTGTGCTCCGCAAAAAATCGGGCAGGTGGCCGGCTCCTTAGCGGTTCATTTTTTTAGGAAAAACGGCACTCTTGCCGCGCTTGTTGGAGAGCTCCCCCTTGCGATTGGTGGGTGTGTGCACAGACTCATAGGCCGGGCAACCGCTTTTGCGGCTGCAGCCGGCTGCCAGCAGCGGCAGCACGCATGCCAGCCCCAAGGCCAGCAGCCAGGTATTTTTGGAAAGACGCATAACGTACAGATTCTTTTGACAGATAACGCAAAGAGCGGCTGACTGATTGTGCGGCAGCAACATCCGGCAAGCTTGGCTCGGGCCGCTCTCGGCGCTAATACCTTGGTTAAATTGCAAATATGGTTGTTTTTTGAAAAAAAAATGACGTCCGACTTGCAAAATCAAACCCTAACCGTAACTTTGCCGACTATATTGTTTCATTTAAAAATCAATGAGA
>JAUMBM010000373.1:0-5920 GCA_032115735.1 Saprospiraceae bacterium | reverse complement strand
AAGCGTGCTGCGCGAGTTTGTAGCCTTCCGGCCAACAGATAATCTGCTGCAGGCAACCAGCTTGGGCAAGATTGCTCCCCAGAATCTGCACGGTCTCACCACGGCAGAGATGCTGATTATTTATCACCCTGATTTTAAAGAGTCAGCCGACCGGCTGGCAGCACACCGCCGTACTTTCAGCGGACTGGATGTGGTGACGGTAGATATCAATAACATATACCGCGAATTTTCCAGCGGCAAGGTTGACCCTACGGCGATACGGGATTTTGCGAAGATGGTATATACGCGTTCTGCGGCACTTCGTTATCTGCTGTTGGTTGGTGACGGTTCCTTTGACTGTCGCGGCATTTATCCCAATATGGGTAAAAATTTCATTCCTGTCTACGAGAATGACGCACTGAGCGAGATTTCAGGGTATGCAGCAGATGACTATTACGGCATTTTTGAGGGGGACAGTCAGTATAATCCGCTGGCTTTTGACCTCAGTATCAGTGTAGGGCGGCTGACGGTGAATACGGCAGCGGAGGCAGCAGCGGTGGTTGATAAAATTATTCAGTACGACGGTAGTGCCGGAGGCCGCAATTTTGACGACTGGCGCACCCGCATGTTGTTTGTGGGAGATGACGAAGACTCTGCCAAGCACAGTGATGATGCTGATGCAGCCTCGGTGCTGGCGAGCAATCTGTATCCTGCTGCCAATCACGAAAAATTATTTTTTGATCTTTTTCCGCAGGAACGTACTCCGGCGGGCGATTTTTACCCCACCGTATCTGAAGCCATTGACCGTGCTGTATTTAAGGGTGTGCTGGCCATCACCTATCTGGGGCACGGGGGGCCGCGCCGCTGGGCACAAGAGAGCGTGCTGACCATTCCGCAGCTACAGCGCTGGGCCAACGGTGACCATTTGCCGCTGGTGATTACGGCCACCTGTACCTTTGCCGGGTATGACGATGCCAGCTTTGTTTCTGCCGGTGAGGAGATGTTTTTGTCGCCCCGAGGAGGAGCAATAGCCCTGCTGTCAACGGTCAGGCCTGTCTTTGCCAGCCGGAATGCAGCACTCACCAATGCAACGCTTCGCAAGTTGCTGAGCCGGGAGCCCGGTGGCGGCTGGCCTACCCTGGGAGATGTGATCAAGGGTGCAAAAAATGAGCTTAGCACACCGGGTAGCTTTGAGAATGAGCGCAAATTTGTGCTTTTGGGCGATCCTGCGCAACGGCTGCTGCTACCCCGTTATGAGGTACAAACAACCGAAGTCAACGGCAGGGTCATTGCTGCCGGCCAGCAGGATACCCTGCGAGCCATGCAGGAAGTGACCATAGGCGGGCAGGTCGTCGATCTCAACGGGCAGCTGATGGCAGATTTCAACGGTGTCGTCTATCCTACAATCTATGATAAGCCGCAGTCAGTCAATACACTGCAGCAAGATGCAGGTAGTCCGCTGAGAACCTATGAGGTGCAGCGAAATGTGCTCTTCAAGGGGCGGGCGCAAGTGCAAAACGGGCGCTTCAGTTTTACTTTTGTGGTTCCTAAAGATATCAACTACGCTTTTGGTCCGGGTAAAATCAGCTATTATGCTGCTGATGCCAGCCGGCGGGTCGATGCGGCCGGCTATTATGAGGGGATCATTATTGGGGGCTCTTCTGCGGAAGGACTCAGTGACGAACAAGGGCCCGTCGTGGAGGTCTTTATTAATTCCACCGGATTTGTATCGGGCAGTACTGTGGGACCTGACCCGGTACTCTTGGTGCGGCTGTCGGATGACAATGGTATTAATGTCACGGGCAACAGTATTGGGCATGATCTGGAAGCCGTACTGAACGATGATGTTCAGAATACCTTGTTACTGAATGATTTTTACGAGGCAGATATAGACAATCACCGCAAGGGGCAGGCGCGCTTTCCGTTGGGGAAAATGCCGGCCGGGTTGCACAAGGTAAAAGTGAGGGCCTGGGATGTGGCCAACAACAGTGCGGAGGGGTACACAGAATTTGTGATCGCAGAAGATGGCAAAGTAGCGTTGCAGCACGTGCTCAACTATCCCAACCCATTTACTGACCGGACTTGTTTCCAGTTTGACCACAATCTTGCGGGCGAAGATCTGGATGTACTGATCCGAATTTATACGGTGTCGGGCAGGCTGGTAAAAACCTTAACGGCGCAGTTGCCTGCATCAGACGGAGCGCTCCGGAGCGATGACTGTATCGCATGGGATGGCAAAGACGACTATGGTGAGCAGCTGGCCAGAGGTGTATATGTGTATCAAGTAAATATCAGAGCGCTTGGCGGCAGCCAGCTGGAGGGGGAGAGTGAGTTTTCAAAACTTGTAATTCTCAAGTAGTGGTCAGCGCATGCTCAGGATTTTCTGCCGCCGACAGAAAATCCTGAGCAAAAGGCCGGACTGATTGCATCGAATCTTAAGGATATAATAATCATAGCCAATTTTCGTCTACAATAGCGCATTGATTACACAGTGCATCATCGTCTGGCCGGCCAAATTGGCAGGATTTTTGTTAAGAATAAAATCAATATCGCATATAGCGAATTATATTTGCGGCTTATATTCATTGAACACATACGGGTCAACTCATGAAATTAGAACTTCGTACGATATTACTGGTATCCTTGGCAGCCTTGCTCGCGCCTGTTGCACTATCAGCTCAGTGTTATTTAGGAGAAGACGGAAAATATTACAACCTTGACGGTACGCCCTGCACCAACACCGTTGTGACGGCGGTTCCTTTTCTCCGTATAGTATCAGATGCCCGGTCGGGCGCTATGGGAGACGTAGGGCTGGCGATTTCGGCCGATGCCAATGCTATGCATTTTAATGCGTCGAAGCTGGTGCTGGCCGAGGAGGAAATGTCTATTTCGGCCACCTATACTCCTTGGCTGCGTGCATTGGGACTCAATGACGTCTACCTGGCTTACCTGACAGGCTACAAGAAAATCGACAAATTGCAGGCCATTGGCTTTGGCCTTCGCTATTTTTCGTTGGGCAGCATACAGTTTACGGATGTCAATGGCGAGCTATTGAATACGGGGCAGCCCAATGAATTTGAGATAGCCATGGCCTACTCGCGCAAGTTGAGTGATAAACTTACGGCGGGTCTGACGGGTAAAGTTATCTACTCGAACCTGGCGGCAGGACAACAGCTCGATGGTGGCGAGATTATAGAGCCTGGTTTTGCGGGTGCGGCCGATATTTCCTTCACCTACCAGACGGAAATCGCGATGGACGGTGTAGACAACAGCGAGCTGACGGTAGGCTTAGCCATGACGAATATTGGCTCCAAGATTACCTACACCCGTTCTGTTGACCGCGACTTCATTCCGGCCAACTTTGGCCTTGGAGCCGCCTGGACGCTTGATTTTAACGAATACAACCGCCTGACTTTTGCGCTGGATTTCAATAAGCTGATGGTTCCTACGCCCTGTCAGGGTCTTGACTGCGACCAGGATGGCGATGGCCGTCCCGACTGGAAAGACCAGGCGCCTATCCGGGCCATTTTCTCCAGCTGGAATGATGCACCGGAAGGTTTTTCCGAGGAATTCAAAGAAATCACCTACAGCGCGGGCGTTGAATACTGGTACGACAAGCAATTTGCCGTACGTATGGGTTACTACAACGAGCACATCCAGAAAGGCGGGCGTAAATTTTTTACGATGGGTATGGGTTTGAAATACAATGTTTTCGGCCTTAATTTCAGTTATCTGATACCTACGACCAATCAGCGGAATCCGCTTGACAATACGCTTAGGTTTAGCTTATTATTTGATTTTGGCGCTTTCGATGCACAATAAAAAAGGCGTTAAAAAATCAAGGCCGGGCAGCATGCTGCCCGGCCTTTGTTTTTTGACTGTGCCCTTATAAGCCGGATTCTGTTCGCTGGCAATGCCAGCGCCCCCGCCATTTATCTGGGCCGGCTCTCACGAACCGGCTCTATCTGCCTACCCCCTGTAATGCTGCTTTTTACGGCAGTCACCGAACGAGCCGCCCGGCCTCCTGTGGAGCCTACAGTATACATGGCATTTCAACCCGCAAGGTTTATCTCACTGCCGGTTGCCCGGGCAATGCGTGCGCTCTTACCGCACGATTTCACCCTTACCTGCTTGCACAGGCGGTATCATTTCTGTGACACTATCTGTGAGCGGGCAGTTGCCCACCCGCCCCCCACCCGTTAGGTGGTGCGGCGCTCTGTGTTGTCCGGACTTTCCTCCACTGCGCGGAGCAGCGGCGGCGGAGCGGAGCCACAGTCGTTGCAAAGATAAGAAATTTGGCTGGTATTTGAGACAGAGATGCAGCTCCTGGCACAACCTGGCGGGCCGGGTATCTGTTATTGTTTGTATCTTGTGCCATATCAGCTTCTTACCCGGGTATGTTCCAAACATGGGGTGGGTATTATTTAATTAGCTGTTGAAACAGAATATATGAAAAAAAGAAAGTCAGTTTATGTAGCCCTGTTGGTTGCGGCATTGTTGGGTAGTCTGTGTGGGCAGGCTTCAGCTGCGGGCGAGCCAGTGCGGTCGGGATTGTTGCTTGACACGCTTCCTTTCCCGGTATACCAGACATTTTCGGACATGCCGGCTTTGCTGGATTACCGCAACGACACCACTTACGTGATCAATTTTTGGGCTACCTGGTGTGTACCCTGTGTGGAGGAATTGCCATATTTTGAGCGATTGCAGCGAGAGATGGCGGAGAAGCCCGTACGGATACTGATGGTGAGTCTCGATTTTAAGAAAGACATACCCACCAAGCTATTGACCTTTGTCAGACAGCGGCCGTTTACGCTACCATTGATTGCGCTGGCTGACGGGCGCTATGCCGAGTGGATCGACAAGGTTGATCCCGGCTGGGAGGGTGCCATTCCCTTTACCATTGTGTATAAGGGAGAGAGGCGGGTATCGGAGATGGGGAAGCTGGCCGATTACAATGCACTGATACAGATGCTGTTGGCTGTGCAGTAGTCCGCAGGACGATTTTATATGTTCATCTATAAATATACCACTATGTCAAATGTCAGTCTATTGTTGACAGCACCCCTTATAGCGGCTGTCTTGTATTGGTCTGAGCTCCCTCAGCAGCAACCTCAGGCAACGGCAATACCATCGGCATCGGCCACTCAGGTCACTGGTCTCAAATTGGGAGAGAAGGCTCCTGCATTTCGCCTGCAGAATATTGACGGCAACTGGTACAGTCTGGCGGATGTGAAGGATGCCGCCGGGCGCACGCCCAAGGGCTATGTTGTGGTTTTTACCTGCAATACCTGCCCCTTTGCGGTAGCTTATGAAGACCGGCTGGTAGCCCTGCACAACCGCACGTCGGCTATGGGCTATCCTGTTGTTGCGATTCAACCCAATGACCCGGCTGTGAAGCCCGACGATGGTATGGCAGGTATGCAGCAACGAGCCAAAGACAAAAATTTTGGCTTTCTCTATCTTTTTGATGATGGACAGAAGATCTATCCGCAGTTTGGGGCAACGCGAACACCTGAGATCTACCTGTTGGATGCCAATCAGGTACTTCGCTACCACGGAGCGATTGACGACAACGCTCAGGACGCGTCGGCTGTTAAGACCAATTATGTAGAGAACGCCATTGCGGCGCTGGAAGCAGGTCGCCAGCCCGACCCTGCGGATGTAAAGGCTATAGGATGCAGCATTAAGACGCGCCAATAGACATGCAGGATCAGCGCGTGTTCGGAATTTTCTCACCGGCCCTGAACGGGTCTTTTTTGCAGGTTTTTACCTTTTTTGAGTCCTGTAGCACCGGCTGCGGCTTTTTATGAGTGCAAAAAACCGTAAAAAAACAGCTCATTTTTCCTGCCGGCAGAAAATCCCGAACACGCTCTTAGTGTTCTGTTTTGTACCTTCGCAGTAAAAAGAACCAATGAGTATTAGCCCGATTGCCTTTCGGGAA
>JAUMBM010000372.1:0-5307 GCA_032115735.1 Saprospiraceae bacterium | reverse complement strand
ATGCCATCGTAGTCGGCACAGTGGCCAATGCCCGAAAAATTAAGGGCATTGATGTGCTGGCCGAAGCGCTGCGGTATGTGTCGGCGGAGTTGCCGGTATATGTGCTGTTTATCGGCAGAAATCTGGACACACCAGCGATCCGTCGCTTATTGGCTACAACCCCTTTTGCCGATCGCGTCCGGTTTACAGGATTCAGAAAAGATGCTTTGTCACTCATCAAGGCGCTGGATATTAGTGTGTTGCCGTCTTTTGCAGAGGGGCTCTCAAAGGTGGTGCTGGAATCTCTTTTTTTGGGCGTAGCAACGATTATGACCGATATTGAGGGCAACCGCAAGATGGCTGTGCAGGGGGAGACTGGGCTTTATTTTCCGCCCGGCGACGCGCTCGCCCTTGGCCGGGCAATAGAGCGCCTGGCTACGGATGCCGCCGACCGGCAGCGTATGGGGCGGGCTGGCGCCGCCTATGTCGCTGCACATTATTCTGTCGAGAGCAGCGTTATAGAGATGAAAGAATTATTTGAAAAAGCTATAACAAACTGAAGCCATGAAGACTGAATCGCCTGTATTGCTGTTTGACGGTGTCTGTAATCTGTGCAATGGCACGGTACAATGGATCATCGAAAGAGACCCGCAGGGAAAAATCAAGTTTGCCAGCCTGCAATCGGACGCGGGCCGTACCTTGTTGCAGCAGCACGGATTGCCCGTCGACCAGCTGAATTCAGTGGTGCTTATTGACAAAGGGAAGTTGTATATGCGCTCGGATGCGAGCCTGCAGCTGCTCTATCTGCTGGGCGGCTGGTGGGCTGTGCTGTCGCTGAAGTTGTGGGTGGTGCCGGGGTTTGTCCGCAATGCTGTATACGATTATGTTGCGCGCAACCGCTATCGATGGTTTGGTAAGAAAGATCAGTGTATGATGCCCAGCCCGGCACTGAAGGCACGGTTTTTAGATAGCTGAAAAAAAGAGATAACCCATTGGCGGCAATTGCCGCCAATGGGTTATCGTACCGTTTTTTTGATTTTTCAATTGAAAAATCAAAAAAACAAAATCCCTTTGGCAGCAGTTGCTCTTTTAAAAAAAAACACCATGAAGCAAATTTCAAGAAAAACAGCGAAGCTGCTGCTAATCAGCTTATCAGCACTGCTGAGTCACGCATGTGTACGCGTAGGGCAACCCAACATTCAATGGTGGGAGCCAGCGCCCGAACAGGCGGGACAAATTACGGTCAACAGCTGCTGCAACGAACAGCCGTCATACCAGCCCGATACGCTCTATCCTGCTCACCAACCGCCTCGGATTGTGCGTATCAATGTACACTGGCTCAACAACAGCCAACGAACGGCCAACCTGGATGACTGGCGCGCTGTCAACTATACGCGGGGGATGATTCATGCTGCCAACTATGCCATGGCCAATAATCGCGCCATGTGGCTCCCTTACGGAAATATTACACCGGTACTGCCCATTGGAATTCAGTACGAACTGACAGGCCGCCCGGGCGATCCGAATGATGATGGTATTTATTTTCACTACGACGATGGGTTGTATGAGTACATACACGTGGGTAAACCCAACGCCAATTTTGCTTCGCGCGCAGTGGTAGATTCCTTTGGTGTACAGCTTGACACGGTGCTCAACCTATTTATTATGCCGTATCATGTCGACAGTACTTTTTCACCCACGTTTAAAGGTGGGATTGTGGGTGTGGCGCTGGGGAATGCCATCAAGATTGCCGGGCCCTGGCTGCGGTTGTGGGGCGAAAATGAAGAAAGCTACTGGCAGAGCCGTGGCGCCATCAATCATGAGGTAGGACATATTTACGGCCTGAGCCACGCCTGGAATACGGAAGATGGCTGTGCGGATACGCCCCGGCACAAGCTTAGTTGTTTCAACCGCGACGGTACTCCCGCCTGCGATACCCTGGCCAGTAACAATATAATGGATTACTGCGCTTTACAAGTTGCCTGGACACCCTGCCAGATCGGGAAGGTTCACCAGCGTATGTCCAACTTCTACGCCCCTGCCCGCAAGCTGCTTAAGCCGGTCTGGTGCGAGTTGCAGCCTGAGAAACACATATTCATTACGGATACAGTGGTCTGGACAGGGGCTAAAGACCTGCAGGGGCATGTGACCGTCAGGCCTGGTGGCCGGCTGCATATCAAGTGCAGGGTTTCTCTTCCGCCTTCGGGCCGACTGACCATTGAAGCCGGTGGCGTATTGGTGCTCGACAATGCACATCTGCATTCTGCCTGCGAGCAGCCTTGGCAGGGGGTGGCCATGATACAGCGCGAAGGCCGCTGGGGGCAAATCGTCGTCAATGGCAAGGTGCTGATGCAAAATTACGTGCTGCCAACGGATCATCCAAAATAAAAACAAGGCTCAAAATTAGGAAAAGGTAGCTTTTGTCAAGGAAAAGGTCGTTTTTATCAAAAAACGGTAAAAAAAATCTATAAAAAAACATGTGGATAATTGTAAGATATTATCTTTACATGGCTTTATAGAAACCATTGAATCAAATCTTTTGAGTTATTACCCGCGGTACGGGTTATGTGAGGTCGCCTGATGTTGTGTTGCGACCCCTTCAGTTAAGAAAACCTGCCACATTTACTTGCAGCTCCAGCACTGTTCACAGCAGTGGCGCGGGGATTTTTTTGTTGATTAAGTCAGGATAGCCTAAGCGACAGCGAAGCTGAAGCGCCTCGTCGTCGTGTGTTCATAAACCAAGAACTGTATAAACCATGAAACGTTACTTTACCTGTTATACCTTGGTATGGGGTATACTACTTGCCTGTATTAACGGGGGCCACGCGCAGCAGCTGTGGCCCGGAGATGTCAACAATAATGGAATTGTCAACGGTGTTGACTGGCTTCATTGGGGGGTTGCTTATGATAAAACGGGAGCAGCGCGCACTGCTGGGTCGGTAAGCTGGACCGCTCAGGCGATACCTGCGCCCTGGGTCTTGTCGTTTCCCGGCGGCCTCAACTATGCCTATGCCGATGCTGATGGCAATGGACACATACAACTCCAGGATGCCAGAGACGGGATCGCGGCCAATTTTTGGCGCACACACGGGCAGCCCGTTGCCGATGACTACCGGATTGATACCACCCACCAGTCGCCTTTACTGGCGTTGGAACCACAGCAGTTGTCAGTAAGTCCCGGCAGCAACCTGACCCTCGATCTCTATCTGGGGTCGGATGACAACGCGCTGACGGCTGTCTACGGGCTCACCTTTGTACTTCGCTATGATCCCTACGCGCTTCGACAGCGGAGTCTTTCATTTACACGGGCAGCCAACTGTTGGCTGGATCCGCAGGGCAATACGCTGCAGGCATTTATACACAATGACAGTATACAGGGGCGGGCAGAGATTACGCTGGTTCGCACCAATCATACCAATATCAGTGGCTATGGCCTTTTAGGGTCTTTACAGATGCAAATGGGTAATCTGAATGTGACCACTAACCCGGGAGCCGTGACTTTTGTGATTGAGCGCGCTATGCTTATCAATACAGGCCTGAACGTAACGCCTGTATCTGTGCGGCGGCTGGCAGTACCTTTGAATATCAATCCGGGCGGACCTTGTCCTGTGCTGGTAGCGCCTGTATGTGGCAACAACGGGATTACCTACCTGAACAGTTGTTATGCGCAGGCTGCCGGCGTGCAGGTATATACAGAGGGTGTATGTTACGGTGATTGTATAGATCCTGATCTCATCAATCCGATGGCCAATTGTCCGCCGGTCTATGAGCCGGTCTGCGGTTGCAACGGGGTCACCTATGCCAATGAGTGTAAAGCGGAAGCTGCAGGGGTAACGGTCTACTTTGCGGGGCCTTGCCCGGGGACAGATTGTTTCGATCCGTCGTATATATTGACGACGACGGGAATAACCATCAATAGCAGTACGGGTATTATCAGCAGTGTATGTATAGCGGAGGACAGACCCGTTTGTGGTTGCAATGGTGTGACTTATCAAAATGCCTGTCTGGCAGAAGCCAGCGGAATCACCTTTTATACGCCGGGGCGATGCAATACAACCTGCGTTGATCCGGCGCAGATCAATCCTAATGCCGTTTGTCCTGCTGTATACGAGCCGGTCTGCGGTTGCAACGGCCAAACCTATGCCAATGCCTGCGAAGCCACGGCAGCGGGGGTGTTGAGTTTTTCGGCAGGAATATGCGGCGGCGGGAGCACCTGGTGCGGAGAAGCCACTCCGCTGCAGTGCGGGGATTTTCTGGCGAATGAATCTACAATAGGCGCCGGCAATCAGCTGAGTCAGTATGCTTGTACTGGCAGCAATAACTATGCGGGTGCCGACCGGGTCTATGTATTGCATAAGACGACGGCAGGAGACCTGCAGATAGGGCTCAACATTATCAGTCCGGATATTGATCTGGATCTTTTTCTACTGTCAGACAATTGCAGCCAGCCTTTGTGTTTGCGCTCAAGCACCACGGTAGGCAATAGTGATGAGGCTATTGTACTGGCCAACGCGCCACTGGGGGTTTATTATATTGTTGTGGACAGCCGGCAGGCGAATCAGCAGGGGCTATTTTCATTGGAGGTGAGCTGTGGTTACCTGAATTGCAGTAACGCTCTGCCCTTGGTGTGCGGGCAAACTTTTCAGGGGAGTAATCTGCAGGGCAGTGACAACGTATCGATCTACGGATGCAGTGGCAGCACGCTGCAGCTTGGCAACAATGGCCCCGAGCGGATTCATGCCTTTACGGTGACGACCGCCGGGCAGGTCATCGTATCGCTCACGGGGCTTACAGCCAACCTGGAGCTGTACCTGCTCAACAGTTGTGACCGCAGTTCCTGTGTATATGCGAGCCGTAATGAAGGTACCGCTTCGGAATCGATTATTGCCAATTTGGCGGCGGGGACCTATTATGTCGTCGTCGATGGTGTCAACGGCGCGACCAGCAACTATGGGCTGACCGTCAGCTGCACCAGTAATACCTGCAATTTTCAGTTGCTGAGTGCGCTGCCGGTGCCGGGTAGTTGCGCTGCCCTCACGGGCGGCGTCTCACTGCTCACAACAGGTGGGCAGGGGCCTTATCTGGTGCAGTATAGTGGGGCTGTAGCGGGTAGCTTTACAACACAAAATCAGGCAATCAGCATCGGGCAGTTGCCACCGGGTACTTACACTATCTCGGTGACAGATTGTCGGGGCTGTACCGTAACCTCCACGGTGACCGTTCCGGGCAGCAGTCAGTTGGCGGTAAATCTGACGGCACAGTCGGCGGTGTGTATGATGTTGGGGAGTGTTCAGGGTGTCATCAGCGGCGCAAGTGCTCCGTATAATA
>JAUMBM010000371.1:0-3684 GCA_032115735.1 Saprospiraceae bacterium | reverse complement strand
TTACAAGATGCCCGTTCACGTTGTCAATTCTGTACAAGCAGTAGTCGGCCATGATCCAGGCCGGCTCATTGACGATCGGGAAAACCCGGCGCTCAGCAATGCGCCATCTTTTTCCTTGTTCTTCCAGCAGAAGCTGGTAGTCTACCCCGGCATCCGTCTTTCGAAATGAGAGTCGCGCCTGCAGCGGCTCGGCAATAATTTTCAGTACAAACTCCTGCACCAGCACTTTGCGTTCCACATCCCAGCTCAGGGGATAGGCCTGCGCCACGATGATTGAAAGCCATTCTGACAGCAGCCGATCCAATTGTTTCTGAATGGCCTTACGCACGACCCTGTCCTCCCAGAGTGCCTCCAGCAAAACAGGTTTGCGTCCCTTTTTCTGATAAGGCAGCGCCAACTGCTGTGGCTGCAGTGCCTCCATAATTGTGAAAAGGCGGTTGCGCTCGGCGGAAACGTCAATTTTCAGTGCAGCAACGGTAGCAGTTGTGGCCTTTTGAACGATATGCGTATAGAAGCCCTCCCGGTCACGGTTGACGATGAAGGCATTAGGGAGATAGAAATCGGGTAAAAATTCGTATAAATTATATACTATATCGAGGTTCATTCAGTCCTGTCGTAATTTTACCAAAGGTTGCTGCCGCAGGAATTTTCTGCGGGCAATAGCCCGGGCCGGCACAGGGGCGTATCCGGTCAACTTGCCAACAGGACGAAGATATGTCTGTCAGGCTGAGGCCGCACAAGTATCGGGCCACAATTATACGACAGATTTGCGAAATGTTGTCGTAGTTTTGCCAACCTATCTTACATCACACACGTGTTCGTGACGGACACCATACAGCTCAGTATGATACCCTGGTATTGGACAGATCATTTGCTCATATTATTTCTCACACTCCTTTTGCCCGCCCGTTCGGTTATGGGCGGCAGTGATTTGCTCGAAGGGCTTATCCTTGACAGCCGCACCAAGCGCAGATTGTATTGGAGCAACAATCTATGGATGTGGTTACTGGCAACCGTAGTGCTTGTAAACTGGATTAGCTGGGGTCGTAATGCTACTGCGCTGGGTTTGACCGATAGCATCAGCGTCAGCCCCCTCATTGGGTTGGCGGCTATCGGATTCGTTGCAGTATATGTGCTGGACATGGTCCGGGAGCTGCGCACAGCGAGTGGCAGGCAGCAAAACCGGGAAGAACTGGCCTCCAAGATAGGATTTTTGCCTGTCAATGGCTATGAATTTCTCCATTTTATGTCTGTAGCGATTACGGCAGGCATCTGTGAAGAGATCATCTTCCGGGCTTACCTGATACGCTATTTTGAATTTCACCTGTCATCCGCAGATCCGACCAGAACGCTGGCGGTTGTGCTGACGGCCGTGATTTTCGGATTGATTCACTTATACCAAGGCTGGCAGGCTGTCATTAAAATTTGTGGATTATCGATTGCTCTGGGCTTTTTGTTTTTGTATACCGATTCACTATGGATCAACATACTCATCCATATACTCATTGACCTGATCGGAGGATTTTTGGCCTGGCAGCTACTAAAGCGACGGACATGATTTTGCCCCCGGGCAAGCACTGCCCTATGCCAAAATAAATGTAGACGAGACAACTGCTGTACGCTGCCGCCATGGTCAATTACTGCCAGAAAAACCTTATGTTTGCAGTGGTCAAATCCAGCGGAAAAATATGGTTCGCTACTACGCCAAGTTTGACGGCCGGCTCAGAGAGCTGGAGGTACCTGAGCCGCGGTGCTGGGTCAACATCAGTCCCCCCTTCAGTCATGAGGAACTGGAGGAGGTGGCTGCAAGTTTTGAGTTACCGTTGGACTTTCTTACAGACTCCCTTGACATAGATGAAAGATCTCGCTACGACAAGGATGGAGATGTAAGGCTTATCGTTCTCAATACGCCTATCCTCAACGAAGCGGAGGAGGAAAATGATGCCATTTATATTACTGCTCCTTTGGGCATCATTCTCACCCTTGACCATGTAATTACCATTACGGCTTTCGAGAATCCGATTATACAATTGTTTCTGGATGATCGCGTGCGGAATTTCGATCCGCCGGATGAGAGTATGTTTGTCCTGCAGCTTATGGAGCAAAACGTATATCGGTTTCTTACCTGTCTGAAAAAGCTTAACCTGAAACGAGACCTTATCGAACAGGAACTTTACGACAGTAGCCGCAATCGCGAGCTCAAGCTCCTGCTCAGCATTGAAAAGTCGCTGGTATATTTTTTGAACACGCTCAGCGAGAATGAGCTTCTCATGATGAAAATGAAGCGCACTGATTTTCTGCAAGTTCGCGACGATGAAGACAAGGCAGATGTTTTTGAAGATATCATTATTGATAACAGCCAGGCACTTGGCATGGCCAACGTGTACTCCAACATCCTGAGCGGAACCATGGATGCCTATGGTTCTATTATTTCAAACAATCTGAACATTACGATCCGGAGGCTGACGCTGATAACCATCATTCTCATGGTTCCTACCCTCATTGCCAGTTTTTTTGGTATGAATGTGCGGCTACCGGGCATGAGCAATCCCTGGGCTGCCTATATTATCATTGTTGTCTCGCTTTCAACCAGTATGCTGTTGGCCTGGTACTTCCAGCGCAAAAAAATGTTTTAACCACCGCGGCCCTGTCCGTTTATTCAACTTATCATGGTTGCTGTTTGTACCGAATTACCCTTTTTTGGCGCTCTGCAATATTACAGGCTGCTGGCATCGGCCTCCATCGTTGAGCTGGAAGCCCGGGAACACTACCAGAAAGGAGGCTATCGCAATCGCTGTCTGCTTGCCGGCCCCAACGGCATACAGCGGCTGAGCATACCCCTTCAAAAGGGTAAGCACCAATCACTTCCCATACAGGAAGTACGGCTTTCCTACAATGAGAACTGGCCTCTCAATAGTTGGCGGGGCATACAAACGGCCTATGGAAGTGCCCCTTTTTTCATCCACTATGCTGACGATATTCGGGAAGTCCTCATGGCCCGACACGAAAGGTTGTGGGATCTCAATATAGCTGCACTGCGCACCAGCTTTCGACTATTGCGATGGACTGACAGGCTCCAAATCAAAGAAACAACTGACTATCAAAAAACGAAAGAAGGATCATCAGACTGGCGAGATCGCATAAGCCCTAAGCAAGCCTGCAAAGACATACCAGCGTATCCGCAGGTATTTGCAGACAAGCACGGTTTTATCCCTGACCTGAGCATACTAGACTTACTTTTTTGTATGGGGCCCTCCGCGGCTGACTATCTTCGGCAGAACCTTATACAAGCGGGGAAGATGGCTTCGGTGGCTGCTACAACCGCCGGCAGGCCCGCGTAAGGGCGGGCATCGATAAGAAAGACTTATAAAGTAAGAATTGCCAGGGGCTCCATAACAGAATTCCCCTGACAATCGTTCCCCCTTGTGTTGCCACGAAGGTAGCGCATAATATTTTTCTGGCCAAGGATCTGTTGGGAGTTGGTGATGAACCAGCTTTTTTTGATGATAAAACGGTATCAAAACCGATGATACCGGGCTGCGTGCATTTTTTCCGGTTTGTCAGCGTGCAACTACGTCCCCTTCTATGTAAAGCGTGACTGCCTTGCGTCGGCCGCGAAAGAACACTTTGACCGGCTTGATAAAATACCCTTTGTCCCGTGCATCATAGTATACAGTCACCATA
>JAUMBM010000370.1:0-12478 GCA_032115735.1 Saprospiraceae bacterium | reverse complement strand
TGATGAGATTGAATCCATTGACCTGATTGAAATAGAGAGCGGCAAGCGCATATCGTCTTTGGATACAGCGGCGATTTTTCCGGCCAACCTCTACGTTGCTCCCAAAGAGCGGCTTGGCCAAATCATCCGCTCCATTGAAGATGAGTTGTTTGAACATGTGCGCTACTTTGAGTCAGAGAAAAAATACGAAGAGGCTAAGCGCCTTGAGGAGCGAACCAACTACGATCTGGAAATGATCCGGGAGCTTGGCTACTGCAGTGGCGTAGAAAATTACAGCCGCTTTTTTGACGGTCGACAGCCCGGCACACGGCCATTTTGCCTGCTCGATTATTTCCCCGATGATTTCTTACTCATCATCGACGAGAGTCATGTTACGATCCCCCAGTTGCGCGGCATGTATGGTGGTGACCGAGCCCGCAAGCTGAGTCTGGTTCAGTACGGCTTTCGCCTGCCCTCCGCCATGGACAACAGGCCTCTCAATTTTCCGGAATTTGAGTCGCTGATCAATCAGGTCGTCTATGTGAGTGCTACACCGGGCGATTACGAGTTGGAGCAAACCGACGGGCTGATTGTCGAGCAGCTCATCCGCCCTACCGGACTGCTGGATCCTGTCATTGAGGTGCGACCCAGTCTCAACCAGATCGATGATCTTATGCACGAGATCCTGCTGCGCAATAAAAAGGGAGAAAGAACCCTGGTGACAACCCTTACCAAGCGTATGGCAGAGGAACTTACCAAGTATTTATCCCGCATGGGTGTCAAGGTTCGCTATATCCACTCAGAGGTTGATACGATGGAGCGGGTAGAAATTTTGAGAGATTTGCGCCTGGGCGAGTTTGATGTACTCGTGGGCGTCAACCTGTTGCGGGAGGGCCTTGATTTGCCCGAAGTGAGTCTGGTGGCCATTATCGATGCTGACAAGGAGGGTTTTTTGCGAAATGATCGCTCCCTCACGCAAACTGCCGGGCGGGCAGCCCGTAACGCCAACGGGATGGTGATTTTTTATGCGGATAATATCACCGACTCTATGCGACGAACCATAGAAGAGACTAACCGCCGAAGATCCACACAAATGTCCTATAACGAAACTCACGGAATCACGCCGACAACCGTTTTCAAAAGTCGGGAAGAAATCCTCAATCAACAATCTATACTTGATATCCGGGGACCCAAATCAGCCTATGTGGAGCCAGAAAAACCCAGTATTGCTGCAGATCCTGTCATTGGCTACATGGGACGCGAACAACTGGAGAAACTGATTGCCGAAACAGAACGCAAGATGAAACAAGCGGCTAAAGAACTAGATTTTATCTCCGCTGCACAATACCGCGATGAGCTTTTTGCACTTAAAGATAAACTCAAACATCAGTGATGCCGGCCGTAAATGACCTGATACAGCAGCGCCTGCACAGGATAACTTAATCAATGGCCTTAACAAGCAAGCACCTGTGAAATTCGTGTAGGCCTTATCGCATCGGACAGCCGCAATACGTTGATTTGCACGATAGCAAAAACAAGCAAATAAGCACTAGCAACAGCCACGCATTGTATTTTGTAGGCATATTTTTGGTTTTTAGTATCATTTTCCGGATACGTCTTTGTCAATAACTACCGTGCCCGGCAGGAAAGATGGTTCACCCGCCTCGATCAGGACATCTCCAGGTTGAACGACAGCGAGTCAATGATACCTGCCAAAAAAGTCTGACTGTCGTCCATCAGCCAGTGCACCCGGCCAAGATCTCCCCAGTAAAGGCCATTGCCGGGATCAGCATCCAGCTGCAAAAACAGCTCTTGCTCGCTGCCCTCAGAACGAGGATCATCCTGTATAAATGCCCCGTAGCCTCCCAGCCGATGACCTGATGCGCCAATGATGCGACGATAATCTGCCAGCACAAGCCATCTGTCCTGCCCCAATGCATTGAGCATGGCCTCAAAAATCGTGGGGAAGCGATAATCTTCCGGCAGCATAGGCATTTCATCGTATTGCCCGCTTATGGCCCGATATTGCAGCGGTCGGCCCTCCGCATCTTCCTTCGGGAGAGTATCGGGCACCTCGTCCACTTCCTTCACAGCAGCCCCATGCCCACCTGCGTTCTCATCCAGTATAAACTGCAACACGCCCTGTGTCGGAAAGCCTGCAACTGCCGGCAAGCGAGCAAGATTTAACTGCAGCAGAGAAGCTACAAATCTGCATCCGCCCCCTTCCTCAAGCTCGAAGCCCGCCAAAAAGTTGTCCAGCGAAGAAGAAGGAGCCCGAGGCTCTACAGTCAACCGCACGCAAGGTTTATTCGTTGCGGCTATTTCCTCTGTAAAAGCCTGCAGGGCAGCAGGCAGTTGATTTTTCCAGTGCATATAGTGTTGCTTAATTATTATTGGGTTTTCATCGGAATCGTAGCTGTTACCGCTCTATGGTCGGAGAATGGTACAGATTTGGTCCTACAGTGCGTTGCTTGCCAACGGGCATTGTAAAAAATATAGTCGATGCGCAAACCTGGCAACGGGCCGGTATAGGTGCTGCCAATACCCCGACCGGCATCTACAAAAGCGTCGCGGTAGCGTCCATTGATCTGACGATATATATACGAGCCAGGCACCTCATTGAAATCACCACACAGCAATGCCGGGTGTGGACTCTCTATTGCCAGCCTGAGTATCTCTTTGGCCTGTGGTACACGCCTGCGTGCAGAACGCCCGTAACGCCCCAACATGCCGCGTATAGTCATCCAGGTTTCCGTCTTCTGCAAATCTCCGTGTGTACTTACCTCCTTGGCCATATCTGTAATTGCATTGGTCTGCAGGTGCACATTGAACACCCGGATGATCCCTTCCGGTGTCTCTGCATCTGCCGAGAGATAGCCGTTGGCACCATTAGCAAAAAAATGTGCTTTAGTGTTTGACAGCGGATAGCGGGAGAAAATGGTCAGCCCTCCATCCTTGTCCCGGTAGCTGTGCCGAAGACCCGTTTCCTGCCGAATAGCTTTTGTGTACACACTTGCTTCGCGACGCGTATAGGGAAACTCCTGTAGACAAATAATATCCGATTCGAAGCCGGCAAAATAAGCAGCAATCACGATGGGGTCAGCCTGTTGGCCGTCCTGCAAAAAACCGTGGCAATTAAGCGTTGTTACACGCAGTCCCTCTTCTGTTGCCCAGCCGCCCAGCCGAGGCCAATAGTCCATACCTAATAACAGTGTAAAAGTAGCCACCCCCATCAGCAACCAGCGTTGTTTAAGCCCCCAGTAAATCAGTGCCAGCAAATTGGCGCCAAACAACCATGGAAGCAGTAACCCCGGAACTGCTGCCGGCCAGAAGGTCTGTGGATTCACCCGCAAAGTCAGAAAGGAAGTTACTATCGACAACAGAAGACCTAGATAGAGCCAGCCGTCAAGCCCTAGTGTTCCAGCGCTGCCCGAGGCAGCAACGGGACGATTTGCCAGGTTGGATTTTTTTGCCAATAGCTCAGTTTTACCTAAAAACACAAATTGCGATACCGAAAAATGAGAACAAAGCTTCTGTGTACAGGTTTGGCGAAAACGCCCGCTAACCCTCACAGGAGGCAAACAACATACAATGGCTGCTGCCTACCGGGCCGAGTCACCGCTGGCCTTAAACAGAAATTCTTTTTCTTCTTTGCTGAGGCTCTCGTAGCCAGTTTCCTTAATCTTGTCCAGAATTGCATCGAGCTGCTCCTGGTGAGAAAGCGAAGCTGTACCCCCCGCCGCTGTGGAGGGAGGCTGCTGACGACCTACGCCCTCTGTGGTCGGATTTCTATAAGTTACCCGGGGTCCTTTGCCTGATTTTGAGCGCATACTACCTCTTGGCTTCGATTTAAACACCTGCTGAATGCGGCTGAGTATACGGGTCACCGGCTCTGACAGATCATTGCCTTTACGCAACTGGCTGATGAATACCCAACCCATGAAAGCTCCGCCTAAGTGTGCAACATGCCCCCCGGTATTCATATTGCTACCGATAGCAATTACATCTATCAATATCAGGCCCCCTGCAATGTACTTCAGTTTGACGTCCCCCAGCAGCAACAACCGCAACTGATAATCCGGGGCCAATACGCCTGCCCCCAGCACTACGGCCATCACCGCCCCGGAAGCCCCCAAAGCAAAACGGGGACCAGAGAGATCACCATAACCCATAAAATTGACCGATACGAAAAAGGCAATCGCTCCGGCCAATCCACCCAAAAGATAGAGTGCCAATACCCGCTGGTCACCCAAAAAATCTCCAATAATGCGACCAAACCAATAGAACAACAGCATATTGGAGATGATGTGCCAAAACTCATCGTGCAGAAACATGCAGGTTATGAAAACCCAGGGATGCGTAAGGTTGTGCCACCAATCAGAAGATATGGAAAACCAGTTGCGAAGGATAAAGTAACTTTCAGGCGTAGCATAGTCATTGGAAATACGCATACCAACCCAAAGCAAATTGATCAGGACATAAATAGCCACATTAATGATAATGAGTCTGTTAACAGCATTACCATAACTGAACTCCCTGATAATATCGTCCCAAATCGATTTTAGCATCTGGTTACTTGGTCTTTTCTGCGATCTAATCCTCCTGTTCCCGTACAAACGCAGCAGGTCTACGAGGGAGATTTCCTTTGGCTACCAGCGGGAGCCAAATTTGCGCCAGTACAAAATTAAGAAGAATCCGCTTATTGCACCCCCCAAATGCGCAAAGTGAGCCGTATTATCCCACGAAAATTGATTGATGCCCAGGAATAGTTCGATCATCATCAGTACAGGAATAAAGAATTTGGCTTTGATCGGTATGGGAAGAAATATCAGCATCAGCTCTGCATTTGGAAAATACATACCAAAAGCCAGCAAAAGCCCGAAGATGGCGCCTGATGCGCCCACAACAGGTGTATTGCTTTTACTATCAACATATTCACTCATGAGACGTACGGCCTCACGTACAGCCTGCGGCTCATTGGTATTCATCTGAAAGCTCAACTGATCAACGGCTGCAGCATATTGCCCCAGTACGCCTCCCGCTTTTTTAAAACTCTCCAGCGGCACCTGATTGAAAAAACCCCAATAGGTTTCCGGGCTCGGACTTGTCACAAAGGCACTGATACCATCCATCAGCCGACTGATCATCACATAATCGTATCCAAGATGTAAGGCCGCCGCTCCGACAGCACTGAAGAGGTAAAAAAACAAAAATCGCTTAGGTCCCCAGAGCGCCTCCAGTGTACTGCCAAACATGATAAGCGCAAACATATTGAAAAAAATATGCCCTATGCCCCCATGCATAAAGAAGTGTGTCACCAGCTGAAAAGGCTGGAAATATTCCGATGTGGGGTAGTGCAGCGCCAGCAGGTTGGTGACGTTGATACCATCGCCACTTTCAAGCAAAACGGTTGCCAGAAAGAAAATCACGTTGATCAGAAGAAGATTCTTGACAACGGGTGTCATTTGTGGTGGCATGCGTACTAGATTAATACCTATGATGATGCCTAGGCATCAAAGTGACTGTTGATATCATCGAGGTTATAGGTCACATAGCAGCGCCGCCCAGAGGGTGACCAGGACGGTAGCTCGCATGCGAATAACTGATCGATGATATTTTTCATTTCAATGGTCGTCAATACCTGCCCCCGCCTGATGGCTCCACTTTTTGCCATAGCGGCGGCCAGCCTGTCGGCCTGCCCCAGTTTCAGGTCGTGTTCATTGCGGTACTGCTCCAGCAGCTGACCAATTAGCTGCTGCTCATCCTGCTTGCCGGCAACATCTGCCGGTAAGCCTTTGATGGCAAAAGAATGCAGCTCCGCAGGCTCAATATCAAACCCCAGCGCCCGCAACTGAGGCAACATTTCCCTCAACAACAAGGCCTCCGCTGGCGGCAGGCTGAAGGTACGTGCAAACAGCTGCTGCTGACTTAGTCCTTGCTGGCTGGCCAACATTTTTTGGTATCTTTCAAACAGTATGCGCTCGTGAGCCGACTGCTGGTCGATCAGGCAAAATCCGGATTTGATTGGGCTGACAATATAGGTGTTGTGAAGCTGGTAGGGTTCACGATGCCCAGCCGGCATCTCTATACCTATACGTCGACCCTCCGTCCACTCACTGCGAATCGTTAAGGGTTCTCCCACCGGTTCGTCCGGAAGAAAAGTCGACGATCCTTCTGTATCCAGCGGCTGCGCAGGACGTCTGAGTCCCTCGTACAAACTCCCCCAATGGCGTAGATTGTTGGCCTCCCGTCGGTCGGCCGGGGTTTTTACCCCCGGCATTCTGTCTTCTGTGTAGGACTGCCCCACCCGCTCAGGGCGACTGTTCAGTGAAGACGAAACCGTATCTACACTATAAGAGGATGAAGTTGCCGAAGGCAACGGTACGAAGTCGTTTTCCCGGTCAAAATTCAGAGAAGGAGTGACGTGATGTTTGCCCAGACCATGCCTTACGGTAGCGTGTATGTAGTTATAAACAAGCTTTTCATCATCAAACTTGATTTCCTGCTTTGTTGGATGGACATTTACATCGATATGACGTGGATCTAGTTCCAGGAACAAAACGTACAGCGGATTATTCTCCTTGGCCAGCAAATCTTCATAAGCGCCCACAATCGCGTGGTGCAAAACATGACTTTTGATGAACCGATTATTGACAAACAGATACTGCTCTCCCCTTGTCTTTTTGGCAAACTCCGGCTTGCCTACAAAGCCCACAATTTTGAGTATCTCCGTTTCCTCTTCAACAGGTACCAGGCGCTGGTTGTAGTTCTGCCCCAGTAAGCCAATGATTCGCTGCCGCAGATTTCCGACCGGCAAATGAAAGAGCTCTTCGTTATTGTGATGAAGACTGAAAAAAATATCCGGATTGGCCATCGCAATCCGTTGGAATTCATCAAGAATGTGACGCATTTCCACCTGATTTGATTTCAGGAAATTGCGTCTGGCAGGTACATTGTAGAAGAGATTACGAACCGCAAACTGGCTGCCCGGGGCGCAGGGATGAGCCTCCTGCAGCTTTACCTCTGAACCCTCCACCAATAGCCTCGTACCTAATTCATCTGTTGCTCGCCTGCTGCGAAGTTCCACCTGTGCAACCGCCGCTATGGATGCCAGCGCTTCGCCGCGAAAACCCATAGTACGTATAGAAAAAAGATCTCCGGCTTCTCTGATTTTGGAGGTTGCATGCCGCTCGAAAGACATGCGTGCGTCCATGGGGGACATACCACATCCATCATCAATCACCTGAATGAGCGTCTTCCCGCTATCCTTGACAATCAACTTGACAGAGCCTGCCCCCGCATCGATGGCATTTTCCATCAGCTCCTTTACCACCGAAGCAGGCCGCTGAACCACTTCACCAGCCGCTATCTGGTTGGCTATGGCGTCCGGTAACAATTTGATGATGTCGCCCATAGGCTCTGGTAATCCTTAATATTTATCACTTACGTAAAAATGGCAAAAGTTCGCTGCCCGGCTTCACCTCACCGCCTCTGCTACCAGATCAATTGGCTATCTCTAGTAAGTCGGGTAGAAAAACCTGCAGGAAAATGTAAGCTCCCAGCACCAGCAATGCCACAATAACAAACAAGATCAGGTTGGATCGAAATACTTGCTGCTGCCGGTAGCGTTCGTTCATACCCCGTCCCGCACCCCGGCGAAGTTCCGAAGCAATGCGAGCCTTTGCACCCTCAACACCTTGCTGGCGGCGCTCGTCCGCCCGGCGGCGACGCTCGTCAATTTCATCCTTGATCGGATCCCAGTGGCGGGGCCGATACTCAAACTTTTGATTTTTGGGAACCTTGAAGATGCGTAAGAAAGCCATGTAGCCGGATTACTTGTGTTACGCAAGTTAATCAACTTGCACAGTAAAAATATGCTGCAATCTAAAAATACAATTAATTCTGTCTTTTGGTCGAATTTTGGTTAAGGTTTTTATAAAAAAAGCCTCAGCACCGCACTTTGGCCGCATCTTGTTGTTGCTCCTGAAAGTCAGGTATCGATTACTTATTTACCCACGTAATTTTTTGCTATGAAGCCACTTTATCTGCTATTACCCATATTTTTATTGGTCCAGTTACAGCTCATGGCCAACAGTATTCGGGGATTTGTCCGCAACGAGCTGGGACAACCTATGGCGTTTGTCGCGGTCTACGTGTCGGAAACAGGCACTGGTGGCATCACCAACGAACAAGGTTTTTACGAAATAAGGCTTGAGCCGGGTGACTACACGATTATCTTTCAATATCTTGGTTATAAGACGCTCACTGAAAAAATGTCCCTGGGAAGCCTCTCCAAAGAGCTGAGCGTACAGATGCAGCCTCAGGCTTTTGAACTCAAGGAAATTACCGTCTACGACGGTGAAGAAGATGGTGCCTACACAGTCATGCGACGTGCCATCGCTAAAGCAGACTATCATCGGCAGCAGGTCGAAAGCTATAGCGCCAGGGTCTATGTGAAGGGATCGGGTCGGGTGATCAATGTACCCTTCTTTTTGCGTTCACAACTTGCCGAAGCGGGTCTTGATTCAACAACTGCTTTCACATCAGAGTCTGTAAGTATTGTGGAATACGAGAGACCTAATACCCTGCGCGAAAAGGTAATCTCCGTGTACCAGCAAGGGGAAGATTTTGATACCAGCCCCATCCCCTATATCAATGAAAGTTTCTACCAACCGACGGTAGTCGATGCTGTTTCTCCCCTTTCTCCCAAGGCCTTTACTTATTATCGTTTTGAGCTGGCAGGCTACTTTCAGGACAGAGGCTACGGCGTCAACAAAATCAAAGTGACTCCCCGAAGCCGGGGCGACAATGTATTTGAGGGCTATATCTATATACTCGAAAATGACTGGAGCATACACAGCCTCGAATTGAGTGCCTGGAAGCAGGGGATACAGTTTAAAATGAAACAGTCGTACGAACCTATACAGGCCAAGGCGTGGATGCCTGTCAGCGCACGCTTCGATGTCACAGGCAGGATCATGGGCATTTCTTTCGAATTTAAATACCTGGCCAGCCTTAGCAATTACCAGATCACGCTTAATAACGCGCTGCCGTCCACCATCACGGTCATCGATGAGCGGCAGCAGCCCGAAATCAGCAGGCAGGTGCAGCAGCAGCGCAAACAGACTGCCGGCGCCAGTGCAAGTGCTGCCGAAAAATTGGCAGCAGGGGAGGAGGTCAGCAGCAAGGAGCTGCGACAACTCATGCGGGAATATGCCCGGGAAGAAGTGCAAAAGCAGGACGCACCAGAAGTTGTTGAAAATCGCTCTTTCACAGTCGACAGCCTGGCCGCCAACAGGGATTCTGCCTTCTGGGCTGAAATTCGCCCCTTGCCGCTAACCGAACAGGAGGCCCGTGGCTACGTCAAACTTGACAGCCTGGCCAAAGTAGAGCGGGAGAAGGAAGAAGCTGAAGCCGATTCTGTCAGCATTACCCGCTTTGTCGATGGTAAGTTCAATGCCGTCGATCTGCTCTTAGGCGATACATGGAAGCTGGGCGAAAGAAGGTACTTCGAATACAAATCAGCCCTTTCCGATATTCAGTTCAATCCCGTTGAAGGTTTCAATGCTACTGCCTCCTTTAGGTATCGGCAAGGTGGCGATCGCCCTTGGTCTGTAGGCTTCGTGCCGCGCTACGGATTTTCATGGCGTCGCTTTAATTTCAAAACAGATGGACAGTGGTCTTTTGGTCCTGCCAATAAGCAACAATCCTTCAAAATCGAAGGAGGTCGATTCATCAGTCAGTTCAATGACCAAAATCCTATTGCCGAAATTTTTAACACCTATTACGCCTTATGGTCTGAACTCAATTACCTGCAGTTGTACGAAAAAGAATACGGCGCTTTTAGCTGGAATGGCCGGCGTACTGAGCGAATCAAGTGGACGCTTTCCGGCGAGTGGGCACACCGCCGTTATGTCGAAAACACAACTACACAAACCTGGAACAATCGTCGCGAAGGCACCTACAGCCCCAACACACCCGTGCACCGCGACTGGCCCGAGGGTCTGCCGGCGCGAGAACGCGCATTCGTGGTGGCTGCCTCTGCCGAATTTAGCCCCTGGCTCAAATACAGAACCCGCAATGGTAAGCAGGAAGTTATCGACAACAGTTCGCCCGTCATCTCTCTGCTATACCGCAAGGGTATACCCAATGTGGCACAAAGTATCACCGATTTTGATCATCTGGATATCGGCATACGGCAACGATTGCGTGTCGGTGCAGCCGGCACTCTAGATTATCGCCTTCATATGGGTGGATTCCTGCGCGATGATTACCTGGGATTCCCGGACTTCAAACATTTTCCGGGCAACCAGATTACGCTCGTATCTGCTGATCCGGTAGCCTCCTTCCGACTCTTACCTTACTACGAATTTAGCACCAACGACACCTACCTGCAGGCTCACCTGCATCATCAGTTTCGCAAGCTTATGCTCACGCAGATTTGGCAGGTCCAGTTGATGGGCATTAAGGAAAACGGCTTCATCAATCACTTATATACTGCTGACGGAGGACATTTTACGGAACTGGGCTACGGTATTGACAACATCCTGCGATTCCTCCGACTCGAAGGAGCTTTTGCATTTCGCGATGGCCAATACTACGACTGGGGTATAAGAATCAGCGTCTCCTCTGCTTTTGGTGGCGGGATTATACAGATTGAGTAATCGCCGGAAGCATCCATGGCCGGCTGTCCGCTCAGTTTATCAATTAACGGGCTGCCGAGCGGCGTTGCTCCCACGCCCAGGCGGTTGCCATGATATCATCAATATCGTACTTTGGCTGCCAGCCCAGCCGGCTGGCAGCCTGCTCATAGTTGGCATAAACCGCAACCACATCGCCCGCACGCCGCGGGCCAATCTGGTAGGCTAATTTTTTACCCGATACTCTTTCGAAGGCAGCAATAGCTTCCAGCACACTCACACCCTGACCTATACCAAGGTTGAAAATTTCATAATTGTGCTCCTGTCGGTCGGCCATCAAATAGTCCAGCGCAAGTGTGTGGGCACGAGCAAGGTCCATAATGTGGATATAATCGCGAATACAGCTGCCATCTCGCGTAGGATAGTCAGCGCCAAAAACGGTGACGCCGGATCGCTTACCTATGGCAGTTTCTGTAATTACAGGTACCAGGTTCAGTGCAGGATTGGAGGGTGCTTCTCCAATGAGCGCTGAAGGATGTGCCCCCGCCGGATTGAAGTAGCGAAGCAGCACACAGGAAAATGGGGCGGCTACTTTGCTGTAATCAAGAAGCACATCCTCACCAATCTGCTTGGTACGCGCATAAGGAGATTCTGCCTCTTGGCGAGGCGTACTTTCTACTACGGGCAAGGCCGTTGCATTACCGTACACAGAGCAGGAGGAAGAAAAGATGAGCCGTCTGACACCGGTCTCTTCCATAGACTCAACCACATTGAACAAGCTCTCGAGATTATTGCGATAATAGCGCATAGGCTGTTCCACCGACTCTCCTACCGCCTTCAATGCGGCAAAATGGATAACCCCTACAAAAGGATAGTCTGAAAACAAAGCCCTGGTAGCTTCCCGATCGCACAAATCAATACAATGGTTAACTACCTTTTTACCAGTTATTTCCGCTACAGCATGTAAAGAATCCTCACTGGCATTGGAAAGATTATCTACAGATATCGGTGTATAACCGTGCTCTATCAAATCGATAATGGTGTGGCTTCCAATATAACCACAGCCACCTGTCACCAATACATATCCCTTGCTCATTGATGTTTATTTATTGGTAAATTAGTGTGTTATCTTACAGCATCAGCCCCCTCCTTTGCCATACGCCGCAGCAGGGGGCTACAGCGGTAGCGATCTTCCCGGTACTGTTCATAGAGATAATCCAGCTGTGACACCACATTGGCTGCTCCCCACTCAGCTGCCCAGGCGAAGAGGCCTTTCGGATAGTTTAATCCCAAGGTAACGGCCAGATCAATGTCTGCCCGGGAAGCAACTCCCCAGTGACAGGCATCTGCCGCCTCGTTAATGAGCATAGCAAGAATCCTGTTGCAAATTAACCAGCCCTGACGTTCCTCTTCCGTCGCAGCAGGCATCACTGCGCCCTCCCGATAATCGTAGAACCCTCTGCCGGTTTTACGGCCCAAGTGACCTGCCTCCAGCAGGCGAAGCTGCGTGAAGCTCGGTTTATAACGCGGATCATTGTAAAAGGACGCAAAAACGGATTCAGTTACTTTATAATTTACATCGTGCCCGATATAATCCATGAGTGCAAATGGCCCCATGCGGAAGCCCGCCAGTTTGGTCATTGCCCAGTCGATGGTTGCCATGTCTGCAATACCCTCATCCAGCAATCGCAAGGCCTCTCCGTAAAAAGGCCGCGCTACGCGGTTGACGATAAATCCGGGGGTATCTTTAGCCCAGACAGGGCGTTTACCCCAACTCTCCATCAAGCTATAGGCAGTCTGCGCTACCTCTTCCGATGTTTGAACTGCACGGATGACCTCAACCAGCGCCATCAGGGGAG
>JAUMBM010000369.1:0-4795 GCA_032115735.1 Saprospiraceae bacterium | reverse complement strand
GGCGCTAATACCTTGGTTAAATTGCAAATATGGTTGTTTTTTGAAAAAAAAATGACGTCCGACTTGCAAAATCAAACCCTAACCGTAACTTTGCCGACTATATTGTTTCATTTAAAAATCAATGAGATGAACAAGGGAGATTTAGTCCAGAAAATCGCAGAACACGCAGGTTTGACCAAGGCTCAATCGGAAGAAGCGCTTAATGCTGTGATCGCCAGCATCACAGAAGCCCTCAAAAACGACGATTCCGTTACGCTCGTTGGTTTTGGTACTTTTTCCGTATCTAAGCGCGATGCGCGCACGGGTCGCAACCCGCAGACGGGTGAGACGATTACAATCGAAGCCAAAAATCAGGTTAAGTTCAAAGTCGGTAAGAAATTGGCTGATGCAGTAAACTAAGGAAACTCCCTTACTGCGTCCTCATCTTAATAAGAAACAAAAGGCGATCCAAATCTCGAGGATTGCCTTTTTGTTTTTCCTTTTTTACCTACCTTTGCGCCATTGTTTAACGCAAGACTGACTCCATTCAACCAATGGCTGACATTCAGAAACTAAAGGATATTGCCAGCCAGGTTCGGCGGGATATTATCCGCCAGACTTTCCACTGCCAATCGGGGCATCCGGGTGGATCGCTGGGTTGCGCCGATCTGATGGTTGCACTCTACTTCGAAATCCTCCACCACAATTCTGCTTTTTCTATGCAGGGCAGCGGTGAAGATCTCTTCTTCCTCTCCAATGGGCATATTTCACCGGTTTGGTACAGCGTGCTGGCCCGTGCGGGTTATTTTCCGGTGGAGGAGCTGGCTACTTTTCGGCAACTCAACTCCCGCCTGCAGGGTCACCCGGCCACCCATGAAAAGCTCCCGGGTATACGCGTTGCCTCCGGCTCGCTGGGACAGGGTATGTCGGTAGCCATTGGCGCTGCTTTGGGTAAAAAACTTGACCGCGATGAGCGCCTGGTGTACTGCCTCACTGGTGACGGAGAACTGCAGGAGGGTCAGGTGTGGGAAGCAGCACTGTTTGCGGCTCATCATGCTGTTGATAATCTGATCGTAATCTGCGACCGCAACAATGCGCAGATCGATGGCACAACCGAGGATGTCATACGACTTGGGGAGGTGGCGCACAAATTTCAGGCTTTTGGCTGGGATACCCTCCACATGGACGGCAATGACATGCAACAGGTGATTGATACACTTCGGCAGGCGGCACAGCATTGCGGTGCAGGGAGGCCTGTCTTTATTGAGATGAAAACGGCCATGGGCAAGGGTGTCGATTTCATGGAAGGCAGTTACCAGTGGCATGGTAAGCCACCTAGTGCGCAACAGACTGAAGTTGCGCTGGCGCAGCTCGCAGAAACGTTGGGTGATTTTTAAATTGATACCTACGGCTGTGCGGGCGGTACTCCTGTCCGTACATTTTTCCCCTGAGACAACTCCTGCCGGCCTGCGTGCCGGTCGAATGAGTAGCTCTTAACATTGCTATATTCCGGTAGTGGACCTCCGGGCTCTGTTACCACAAGCTTACATCTGATTATGCTGGATCAACTCCAAAGTACAGGCAAAAAGGCGACCCGTGATGGTTTTGGCGCTGGTATTGATGCTTTAGCTGCTGCCAATGAGGCGGTGGTGGTGCTCACCGCCGACCTGGCCGGTTCGCTAAAGATAGAAAACTTTATGCGCGATTACCCGCAGCGCTTTTTTCAGTGTGGCATTGCTGAGGCCAATATGATGGGCATCGCGGCGGGTTTGGCCACAGCCGGCAAAATACCTTTTACGACCACTTTTGCCAATTTTTCTACGGGCAGGGTCTACGATCAAATCCGGCAATCTGTCGCCTATTCAGAAAAAAATGTTAAAATCTGTGCCAGCCATGCAGGCCTTACGCTGGGTGAAGATGGTGCAACCCACCAGATTCTGGAGGATATCGGCCTGATGCGCATGCTGCCGGGTATGACGGTGATCAACCCCTGTGATTTTCACCAGACGAAGGCCGCAACTATGGCGATCGCTGATCATACGGGGCCTGTATACCTTCGTTTTGGCCGGCCCTCCTGGCCGATGTTTACGGAGCACTTGCCTTTTGAAATCGGCAAAGCGCTCTTACTGGCCGAGGGGACAGATGTCACCCTCATTGCCACCGGACATTTGGTGTGGAATGCCATTGAGGCTGCCCGGGTGCTGGCCGCCGCGGGGATCAGTGTTGAGCTGATTAATATACACACCATCAAGCCGCTGGACGAAGAAGCCATTGTGCGGAGCGTCAGTAAAACAGGCCGGGTGGTTACCTGCGAAGAGCACAACCGCTATGGCGGTCTGGGCGATGCAGTGGCGCAGGTGCTCAGCACCCGCTGCCCGGCTCCCCAGGAATACGTGGCGGTCAACGACTCTTTTGGCGAGAGTGGTACACCTGACCAGCTGTTGGACAAATACGGCCTCAGCAGCCAGCATATTGTCGCTGCCGTTCATAAGGTGCTGTCGCGCTGATGTCGCCAGCTTTCATCTAACTTTTAGCCATACCAACCAAATCAACCATGGAATTTGGAACCAAGTGTATTCATGCCGGACTAGAGCCGGATCCTGCTACCGGTGCAGTAATGACGCCCATCTACCAGACATCTACCTACGCGCAGGAGGCTCCGGGGCAGCACAAGGGTTTTGAATATGCGCGCACGCAAAACCCGACCCGCTCTGCGCTGGAGCGCAACCTGGCGGCGCTGGAAAACGGCTTTGATGCCATCTGCTTCAGCAGCGGCCTCGCAGCCATGGATGCTGTCGTGCGCCTGCTTGATCCCGGCGATGAAGTGATAGCTTCCAATGATCTGTATGGCGGCTCCTACCGACAGTTTGTTCGCGTACACGAGCGCTATGGGATCAATGCCCACTTCGTTGATATGCGGGAGCCGGAAAAAGTGGCCAAGAAAATCAACAAGAAGACGCGCCTCATCTGGATTGAGACGCCTACCAATCCTATGTTGCAGCTGGTAGATATCGTCGCGGTTGCTGCACTTGCTCAGGACAAGAAGATTCTTGTTTGTGTCGACAACACCTTTGCCAGCCCCTACCTGCAAAATCCGCTGGACCTGGGTGCTGATATCGTGGTGCACTCGGCTACCAAATACCTGGGAGGTCATTCTGACCTGATTTTGGGAGCTGTGGTGGTCAAAACTGAAGATCTGGCAGAGCGCCTGCACTTTATCCAAAATGCTGTGGGGGCTGTACCCGGACCACAGGACTGCTTCCTGACCCTGCGCGGCATCAAAACACTGCATATCCGCGTCCGGCAGGCGTGCAAGAATGCCCGCAAAATAGCCCGCTTTCTCAACAACCACCCCAAGGTGGGCAAGGTCTACTACCCCGGGCTTAAGGATCACCCGCAGTACGAACTGGCAGCCCGACAGATGCGCTACCCCGGTGCCATGCTTTCTTTTGACTTACAAAATGATCGCTATGAGGCAGCCGTCAAAGTGCTGAGTGGCACCTCTCTTTTCACGCTGGCAGAAAGTCTGGGCGGTGTTGAAAGTCTTATCGGCCACCCTGCCAGTATGACGCATGCTTCCATACCGCGCGAGTCACGCCTGAAAGTAGGACTCACCGACTCCCTGATTCGGTTGAGTGTGGGCATTGAAGATGTAGATGATCTCATCAGCGACCTTGATCAGGCGTTGACCAATATATAAATGCTTTTGGGGTGGCGGATGCCGCCCCAAAAACTAAAGCACCGAGGATGGTTAAATGCTTTTGACTGAAGCAGCCGGACTGTCTGTTCAAAAGCATACAGCTACTTGTGATCTACCGCAAATATCTGTCCAGAATCTGCGAAAGCTTTGAATTCCAGCGCATTGCCACTTGGATCAAAAAAGAACATCGTCGCCTGTTCGCCAATTTCTCCCTGAAAGCGGATGTAAGGCTCAATGATAAACTCGATGCCAGCTTCCTTAAGCCGCTCAGCCAGCGCAATCCAGTCGGGCATAGATAATATGGCGCCAAAGTGCTGCACGGGAACCTGTTTGCCATCGACATGATTGGAAGGACCTTCGGGCATACCCTCATCCACCAGATGTGCAGAAATTTGGTGTCCGAAAAAGTTGAAATCAATCCAGCGCTCAGCACTGCGGCCTACGCCACAGCCCAGCAAGCCTTCATAAAACTGACGCGTGGCCGGCAGATCCAGCACAGGAAAAGCCAAATGGAAAGGTATCTGCATTTTTTTCTTGCGAATTTACAATAAATACAACAAAACGCACGCTTTGAGAGCAACCACAACCAAAGCCGGGGCCGGATGGGGCCGGCATCCCGGCTCAGCTGCTATGTAAATAATACTTAACACAATACATTCGATAATTATGCTTACCTTTGCGCCCGAATTCGGGCGACCGCAGCCTATTGGCTAGGCAAAGTGATGCAGACCCGGTTTTTTTTAATATTCTGCTATTTGCAGTAATTTTTTGCATGAATAATATTCGCAACATTGCCATCATCGCGCACGTCGATCACGGCAAAACCACGCTGGTCGACAAAATGCTGCTGGCCGGCCGACTTTTCAAGGAGCACGAACTGCCTGGTGAGCTGATGCTCGACAACAACGATCTGGAGCGCGAGCGCGGTATCACCATCCTGGCCAAGAATGTCTCAATCACCTTCAAAGACCACAAAATCAACATTATCGACACGCCCGGTCACGCCGACTTCGGTGGTGAAGTAGAGCGGGTGCTCAACATGGCTGATGGCGTCCTTTTGTTGGTCGACGCTTTTGAGGGCCCAATGCCACAAACCCGTTTTGTATTGCAGAAAGC
>JAUMBM010000368.1:0-8590 GCA_032115735.1 Saprospiraceae bacterium | reverse complement strand
CTGTAGTAAAGGCAGCCGTCGGCGGACCATTGACGGTAATGCTGCCCGACTGGTTGATGGCGCTGCTGCCAAAAATATTGGTCGCCGTGAGTATCACATCATAGGTGCCGGCTTGTGTATAGACAACCACGGGGTTGGCCTCTGTCGAGCTTGCCGGTGTCCCCCCGGGAAAACTCCATAGGTAGGAAGTGGCACCGCCGGACAGGTTGTTAAACTGTACAGTGAGAGGTGCGCAGCCGGTGCCCGGCTGCCGGCTGAAGTTGACGGTCGGGGCACTGCCTTCGATGACAACCAGCGCGCTGCTCGTATCACTGCCGCAGGTATTGGAAGCAATCAGGGTGATGGTATACTCACCGGCTGCCTGATAGCTGTGCTGGGGTGCAGCACCACTGTCTGTCTGTCCGTCTCCCCACTGCCACAGGTATTCGGTGGCCCCCACCGAATTATTGGTTAGCTGCACCAGGGCGCCATCAGCCGATGCACTGAAGCTGGCTGTCGGCGGGGGGATTACAGTGACTACCGAAGATAGCTGAAGGGTGTCGCTGCCTGCCAGATTACTGACAATCAGGGTCGCCTCATAGCTGCCAACCATTTCGTAGGTTACCGTGGCACTGGCTTCCTGCGCGCTGGCAGGGCTGCCGCCCGGAAATAACCACTGATAGCTGTAGCCTTCACCGAGCGGGGCCGCCTGATAGTTGACACTCAATGGAGCACAACCGCTGCTGACACTGGTGGTCAGGCTGGCAACCGGGGGCAGTATGACTGTCACTGTCTGTGTGATTGTATCGCTGCCGCAGCTATTGGTGGCAATCAGCATAAGGGTGTAGCTGCCAGCTTCGGCATAGGTATGCGCAGGGCTAATCTCTGTTGAGCTGTTGCCATCGCCAAAGTGCCATGTGTAGGAGGAAGCTCCGACGGAAGTATTGCCTGTGGTGAGCTGCAGGCTGCCCGGCTGATATTGCAGGTTGAAACCTGCCTGCGGCCCGGTACCTGCCTGGATGCTGTCAACAACTGTGAGAGTGTCGCTGCCGGCTATATTACTCACGATCAGGCTGAATCCGTAAATGCCGGGCTGGTTGTATACAACCGTCACCACACTGTCACTGCTGCTGGCAGGCTCGCCACCCGGAAATACCCACGCGTAGGAATATGTTTCGCCGGCAGGGGAGGCTGTGTAGGTAACCGACAGCGGCGTGCAGCCGCTGCTGGCACTTAGCTGGGCAGCCGCCTGTGGCGGCAGTACGATCTCAAGTTGTTGCTGCACCGTGTCGGCACCACAGGCATTGGTGGCAATTAGTTGTACGGTATACAGACCCGCGGCACTGTAGGTATGCGTAACCAGACTGCTGTCGGTAACCAGTGTATTGCCGTCGCCAAAATCCCACAAAAGCGAATCTGCCCGCAGGCTGCTGCTGCTGAAGGCAGCCGTGAGGCTGCCGGGCGTATAGTTGACGGAAAAAGCCGCGTCCGGGGCTCCGCCGGCAAGGATGTAAGCGCTGCGGGTGAAAGTGTCGGCCGCAAAAGCTGAAGCGGCAATCAGGGTAACCGGATAAATACCCGCCTGCGCGTAGGTGACGCTGGGGTTTTGCTGGCTGGACGTATCAGGGGAGGCACCGGGCATCAGCCACTGCCAACTGATGACATTGCCTGAGGACTGGTCGGCAAAGGTGACCGTCAGGGGGGTGCACCCGGCAGTTGTATCGGCTGTAAAGGAGGCAGTTACGGGCATAAACGCAAAGATCGTCTGCTCGGTCAGCTGGCTTCCGCACTCATTGAAGGCAGTAAGCCTCACCACATAACTACCCGCCTGACTGTAAGTATGTACCGGGTTGCTTTCGATGCTCGAGTTGCCATCGCCAAAATTCCAAAGGTAGGATTGCGCATTGGTTGAGGCATTTTGGAAGGTAACGCTCAGCCCGCTGACCTGGGTGGTAAATGCTGCCTGAGGAACTGTCTGCACATTGATGAGGCCATTTTGCGTGAGCGTCTCGGCACCGGCTGCATTGATGGCGACCAGGCTCACACTGTACGACCCCGGGGCGTCATAGGTAACTGTCGGCTCGGCTTCTGTCGAAAAATCGGGATTGCCGCCGGGAAAGTACCACTCAAAGCTGGTGGCGCCTTCCGATTGATTGGAGAAAGCGACGGTCAGGGGTGTGCACCCATTGGTCGGGCTTGCTGTAAATTGCGGCACGGGCGGCAGGAGCGGCTGACAGGCAGCACTCAGCCGGAGGTTGTCGACATACATATTGTTGCCGTAACCGCTGACGTTCTCAATGCGGATGCGCACGTTGGGCTGGCCGGCAAAATCACTCAGACTGAGCGACACACAGGCAGGACCTGTGAAGCACCAGTCATTGGCCGTCTGTGGAAAAAATGCTGACTGCAAGTCGCTGCCGGTTGCAAAATTGCCACTGCCATTTTCCTGGCCATTAAACAAAATGTAAGGATAGCTGGCACCGCCGTTAGTTGACAGTCGGACCACCAGTCGATCGTTGAGCGAGCTATTGTACCGACGGTAAGCGTACTCAAATTCCAGCATGACGTCCTGATTGACAGACAAATCTATCGGCGGACTGACCAGCGCGTCGATCTGGCCGCTGCCGTTCTGGTATCCAAAATTATTGACGTACATCGCCCGGTTGCCATTGTTGCCGCCAACATCGAAGATCGTCCAGCCAATGCCGTTGTCGGGATTGCTGATCGCCCAGCCACTGGTTTGTTCAAAGGTCTCTACCATCAGGTACTTGCGCGAGTTGTCGCTGACAATGATGTCCGTACTCAGGCTGGTGACGTCTGAGCCAATAGCATTTTGCACAGTAAGACTGACCGGGTATTGACCAGGGCTGGCATAAAATACAGTGGGATGCTGCTCGTTGGAAGTCGCAGGATCGCCACCCGGAAAACTCCAGTTCCAGATAGCAGGCCCATTGGTCGAGTTGTCATAAAAAGCTACATAGCTGTCGGCACATACCTCAGTGACCGGGGCAATGATAGCTGCTACAGGTGGCTCTGGCGGGGCACAGAAGGCCAGACAGCCAAAAGGAGCATAGTTGTCTTCGACAAAATTGTTGATCTGGTTACGGGTAGCTGTCGACCAGGTATTAGACATGGTCACAGAAGGCGCCATGATGGTATTGGATCCATCGGGATCGTGGGTGGCACTGAAGTTGTGTCCGTACTCATGCGCCTGTACAACCCGCAGGAAGGCAGCGTTGCTGGAAAAATTTTGCAGGGCATTGTATCTGTACTGCGAGCATACACCCGACAGCCAGGCGATGCCTATCGTTGAGCCGGCAAAATCGCGGTTGGTCCACACCGAAGCGACATCAAAAGAGCTGGTACCAAAGCCGTTGCCATTGCCCCAGTTGGTGAAGGACTCCAGAAAGGTGCCTGCATCCGTAGAAGAGGTCCAGGGATCACAGCCGGCACAGTCGCTGATAAAAGTCGTGACCACCTCAAACTGTATCTCGTCGGCAAATTCATTGTCGTAGTTGGTCTGCACATTGTTGAGTACACCGAACATGAAGTTGGTCACCTGAGCTACGCCCCCAAAGGCAACCCGCATGGAATTATCAGCGGCCAGCCCTACCTCCACGACCAGACAATTGCCGGCTTTCTCCGCATCGGCTGGCTTGTGGGGCAGCTCTTCTGCATGCTGGTGGGTGAGGGACAGTCCGCAGTAATTGTCCCGGCTCTTCATGTCCCGCTCGCGGTAGAGCAGGTACAAATCCTGTGATGCCGTGGGCTCCAGCCGGTAGAGGGGTTCGATGAACCAGGTCTCACCGCCCTCGGTCCACAGGCCAAAGAAAAAATCCGGCTCAATAGTGAGGCTTAGCTTACCGTTGGTCTCACCACTCAGTCGGCCCCGATAGGTGCCGATGTCTCTGGCAGGCGCCTGCACGATACCGCTGCTGGTAGCGATGCGGCCTTGGTAGCCTGCGCCCCTGAGATCGTGTTTTTGCAGCAAAAAGGAGCGGAGCGGATCAGCACCCATAGCGATGCGGAGCAAAGCACGCTCACCTTGTAGCTGAACTTGATCGTATATTTGCTGTGTGTTGAGCCTGACCACCCGGTAGCTGCTGAAGTTGGTCGTCAGCATTTCTGTGGGGGGGAAAATTACCTCTTCCGTGTTGAGTGCCTTCTCCTGGGCGTGGAGTAGCTGCGCCAAAGAGAAAAATAAAAGCAGGAGTAACGTCTTTTGCATAGTCAGATATGGGTGTAAATAATCAATGTAACCGTTTGGTAGCAGCTCCCGCCGGCAGCAGGCTGCCTGGCCGGCAGTCAGCCCGAGCTGACCTCGCCGGACGAGTACTTCACAGCAGCAATCGCGCATAGCTGTCGGGGGGTAACAATTGTATGAACGTATGGGTTTGCGCCCACGGCACAAAATATCAGTTGGTTCAAAATGCGCTCCTGTCCAACAATGTAGCGCAAAAGTACCATGGATAATACGATTGAAATACAGATGCGCTACATTTCGTTCAGTATTTTTACGAACATGTATTCTTGTGTCGCGCACTGTACAAAAGTAGTTGGTGCTGGCTTGTAGCGGAGAAGGCACCAATTTGTTGGGGCGTCAGAAAAGCAGATTTTTAATCAAAATTTCCGGCAAAGCCGGCTAAAAACAATGATCATGAAAAAATGTCTCACGACCATGGTCGTATGCCTGGTACTTGCACAAATGGCAAGCGCACAAGGCAAGACTGCAAGCACCGACTGGAAGGACAGACTTTGGTACGGCGGAAATGCCATTCTCGGATTTTCAGCCTCCAACAGTTTCAGCCAGTTTCAGGTTGGGGTGTCCCCTATGGCAGGCTATAAGATTAATGATATCTTCAGCCTCGGGCCTCGCGCTACCATCGTATACAATAATATAGGTATACGGGATCTGGGGGGTAGTGTCAATCGGGTAAATACAGCCACGCTCGGAGCAGGCGTCTTTGGCAGAGCCCGCCTCCCCAGAAATCTGTTTTTGCAGGGCGAATACATCTATGAAAGCCAGCCTTTTGTAGACTCCAATGCCGAGGTGTTCAGGCTCAACAGGGCCAATGCCTACGTGGGGCTTGGCTATACCACCAGCAGAGGAAGCGGCTGGGGTACGGAGGTGATGATCACTTACAACCTCACACTTCCTGTCAATACCATACAGTCGCCCTTCGACTACAGATTTGGGTTTACCTACAATTTCTGACAACAGTCTATGCTCGAAAGTGTCTAGTTTTTACCTTGGTTTTGTGGGTTTTATACTGTAGTACAGGCTAAAATTAAATTTTAGTCAACCCCTTACTTGGCTAATTCAATACCTTGAATAACAAAAAGTTATTTGGCATATTGTGGCTTTTGCCAAAAATCAGTCAGGTGGTTTGAAGTTGTGGTAAAATTTTTTCAATCCTTGCGTAGGCAGTAGCTTGGCATGACTAAAGTGCGGGACCGTACTTTGGCTGATCAACACCAAATTTGTCTACCAAATTATTGTAAAGTATGAGAAGTAATTTTACCACTTTTGTTCTGGCGCTGACACTGCTTTTGTGTGGCAGTGCGTCACTGCTGGCACAGAATGCCACCATCAAAGGCAAGGTAACCGACACGGATGGAGCTCCGCTGACAGGTGCGAGCCTGCTGGTTGTAGGCAAGAGTGCAGGAACCGCTACAGATGCCAATGGCATGTATACGCTGCAGGTGCAGGCAGGTACATTCACGCTGGAGGTTTCTTATCTTGGCTATGAGACCACAAGTCGCAGTATCAGCGTGAAGGCAGGGGAGACTGTGACGGCTGATTTTTCACTGGCAGAAGGTTCTCTGATTGCTGAGGAGATCGTTGTTTCGGCTTCGCGACAGGCAGAGAAAATCACCAACGCACCGGCTACGATTTCCGTAATCGGCGCTAAGGCGATCAGCGAGCTGCCTAGTTTCAATGTGGCGGAACTGCTGGGACGTCAGAAGGGCGTAGATTATGTGCGCTCAGGTATTTTGGGAGTGGGTGTCAACGCCCGGGGCTTCAACAGCGCCTTCAACCCCAAGAACCTGCAGATCAATGATGGTCGCTTTTCTTCATTGGTAGCTACGGGTCTCCCGCTGGGCGCACTGAGCACAACGGTGAAGGAAGATATCGAGCGCATCGAGGTTGTACTCGGGCCTTCTTCCGCTCTTTTTGGTCCTAACGCGCACAATGGTCTGCTCAATACCATCACCAAAGATCCTCGCACAAGCCAAGGGACGACGGTAGCACTGGGTGCTACTTCGGCACTGGATGGTGGGCTTTTTGGCGAAAATCCACATGCACTCTCAGCGCGCTTCCGCCACGCTTCTAAGCTGAGCGATAAGCTGGCTTTCAAGGTGAGCGGTGAGTATACAGCAGGTCAGGAATTTCCTTTCTCGGATTCTGTCTACATTGGTGTAGTGGGTTTCCCTGAGCTGGGTTCTGCCTTCGACAACGAGGGTGAGCGCCGTCCTGATTATGGCTTCAACTCTCTTCGTGGCGAGGCACAATTGTATTATACGCCTAAGGCCAACAATGATATCATCCTGGCCTACGGGGGCAGTAATAGCAACAACATCGGTAATACCAATGCCGGTCGCAACCAGATCCGCGACTGGCAGGTTCACTGGCTGCAGGCTCGTTACGTTTCTCCCCGGGTTTTTGCACAGGTGTATCATACCTGGAGTAAGACCGACTCTACTTTTGCCATGAACCAGCGCACGGTCAACTATCAGTCGTTCGTGAATGCAGGCTTTACGCAGGAAGAGGCGCGTGCGCGCTCTTTTGGCGAGCAGTGGCTCGCGATTCCGGGCTTCCCCGGAGGTGGTGTTGCACTCAACCGTGGGGCGCTCTTCCAGGATCAGTCTCGCCGCCTCAATGCAGAAGCGCAATACAACAACAAGATCGGTCAGCAGCTTAGCTATATCGCTGGTGTGCAGTATCAGCAGGATCGTGCCAACAGTAATGGCACCTACCTGCTCGACCGCAACAAAGATGGTGTCGTCGAAGATATCGTAATCGGGCAGCTGGGTGGCTACGCACAGCTGGACTATAAGCTGGGGCAGAAGTTCAAGGCGGTAGTTGCTGCGCGTGCCGACAACCACGATTTGTATGGCTTCAACTTCATCCCTAAGGCGGCACTGGTGTATTTTGACAACAACGGTTCCTTCCGTCTGACCTACGGCCAGGGCATTGCTGCGCCTACCATCCTCAACCTGTCAGGTAACCTTTTTGGTGGTTTGCTGCTGGGCAATGGTGAGGGCTTCTCTGTGACCGAAATTGATGTTGTCACCAATCAGGAAGTGGGTCGCTACGAGGTAGAGGCACTGCAGGTAGAAAAAATCCGCACGCTCGAGGCTGGTTACAAAGGCCGCCTCAGCGATAAGCTGTATGTAGATGTGAATGCCTACTACAACTGGTCAGAGAATTTCCTGAGTCCTGCCATTCAGGCAGCACCCGACCGTGAGTTCTTCGATCACGACGGCAACCCTGCTACGCCGGTAATCCCGCGTATCAAAGGCTATGTGACGGAGCGCGGCAGCCAGCCATTGGGTGAGATCACTACAGTATCCGCACTGCCCAATGGTCAGAGTGGTGCAGACGTTATCCTGACCTATGCCAACTTCGGCCAGGTGAATACGTATGGTGCAGATCTGTCATTGACCTATATGTTCAATAGCAGCCTTAGTGCAGTGGTTAACTACTCCTGGTTCGACTATGCTATCGACTCCCTTGATCTGGCCAACGATGGTAACCGCAGCGGTAAGGTGGATGCCAATGACTTGGCGATCAACACGCCAACGCACAAACTCAGCCTGGGCCTCAACTACAACAAGAACAAGTTGTTCTTCTCTGCTTTCGGCCGCTGGGTAAGTTCGTATGACTTTTTCTCCGGCATCAACGTAGCGGCAGCTGCCAATCCTTCGCTGATCTACGGGGGCTCTCCTGTTCTCGAGAACGCACGCGTTGGCCGCTCATTCAACTACGGACCACTGGGTGGCTTTTTCAACCTCGACCTGAGTGTTGGCTACAAAATCAATGACTACCTGACGGTAGCAGGCCAGGTGGGCAACGTACTGAATCAGGAGGTGCGCGAATTCGTTGGTTCTCCTGTGATCAGGCCGTTGTATTCGCTGGAGGTGAAGGTCAATTTGCCTGCACCTAAGAAGTAAGTGCTGTAGACGGGCATAGGGTGAGCTACTCCCCGCAATACCCGTCAGTAACTATTATAACTGTCAGTATTGTTATCAAAACTGATCGAACAAGGCGGGTGAATGGGTGTTCTTCACACATTCACCCCCTTTTTTGTTTAACAACCAAATTACCGGATGAACGCGATCCTCATTTCCAGCGGTGCTTATGCGCCCGCCCAAGTGATCCCCAATAGTTATTTCAACGAGTTGCTGGGGGAAGATGTAGACACTTGGCTGCGCGAGAATGTTCACATTTATGAAAGACGCTGGACAGGCCCCCATGAATCAACGGCTGACCTGGCGGAGGCAGCCGCCCGACAGGCCATGGAGAGGGCTGGTGTCAGGGCTGAGCAAATTGACCTGATTATCATCTCTACAGATACGCCGGAGTTTGTTTCTCCTTCTACGGCTTCCG
>JAUMBM010000367.1:0-9552 GCA_032115735.1 Saprospiraceae bacterium | reverse complement strand
TATCGGTCACAAAAATCTCCGGGTAGCAGTCATTGTTGAGGTCAGCCATGTCAGCGCCCATGCTGAAATGCGAGCTCAGGCTCATTCGCTCTGTCAGAGATTCCCGGAAAGTACCGTCTTGCTGATTGATGTACAGATAATCCCGCTCATAGAAATCATTGGAAATATAGATATCCATCCAGCCATCCAGATTGATATCCCCGACCGTAACCCCCAGGCCAAAGCCAATGACGCTGCCGTAGATGCCTGCTTTTTCACTAACATCAATAAACCCGCCTTTTCCATTGGAAGGCGGTCCGTCATTGCGGTAAAGCTTGTCTCCTCCGAGTTCATCTCTGAAAGGCCTCAGATTGCGAAGCCCGAGGGTAGAGATGGGGCGGAAGGAATTATTGAGCACGTAGCAATCCAGATCGCCGTCTTTATCGTAGTCAAAAAAGACCGCATGGGTACTGAATCCCTTGTCTGCCAGTCCGTAGAGAGCAGCCTTCTCTTTGAAGGTTCCGTCCCCTTGATTGATAAAAAGCTCATTCTCTTTATTGTCACCATCGACATCCCCGGAATTGCAAACATAGATGTCCAGTAGGCCATCCCCGTTGACATCAGCCATGGCAACGCCCGTACTCCAGGCATGGGTACCCTGCACGCCGGCTTTTTTACCAACCTCTTCAAACCGGAAGTTGCCTTTGTTGATATACAGCTGGTTGGGGAGCTGGTTGGCCGAAAAATAAATATCCTGCAGACCGTCGCCATTGACATCCCCTATGGCTACCCCACCGCCATTGTAATAATTGCGATAGCGAAAAACATCAAAATTACCCTCCAGATTGAGCTTATTGGCAAAGCTAACTCCTGTAGAATCGGCAGGCAGATCAGTAAACAAAGTAGGCTCCGATGGCTCAGCCGGCCTTGATTTTTGGCAGCCGCCGAGCAAGAGTAATACTGCGAAAAAGCCTGACAACCGTAGGAAAAACATATGGTAGTGATTGGACTGGTGAAACGTTGCAGTTCGGACATACAGAAGCGGCTACACTTTCTGTGAATCATCCGGTAAGTTAGCATAGCCCCCCCTGGCAGTTGCCAGAAAGCAGAGGGGCTGCGCCTTATAAATGAGACGGGACAGGCAGATGCCTGTCCCGTCAAAGTTAGCCATAAATCCTCAGGAAAAGCGGAATTAATAGCCAGGATTTTGCTTGAGGTTGGGGTTATTATCCAATGCCACTTGTGGGATAGGGAAAATAACCACGCGCTCCGGAGAAGCAGGCTTAAAAGTCCAGTCCTTACGGAACTGCTCGAAACGGATCTGGTCGTTACGACGCCATCCTTCCCAGTACAATTCGAAGCCTCTTTCATCCAGTACCTGCTGGCCATTGGCAGCGATAGAAGCAACTGGTTGAGCTCCGCGGTGCGTGCGAATCTGGTTGATGATCGCCAGTGCGCCAGCTGCATTACCCGTACGCCACAGTGCTTCTGCCTTCATCAGCAGAACGTCAGCAAAGCGCAGCAGGTGATAGTCGTTACCCGGAGAGTCCACATTGCCAAAATCCGGTGGATACTTGACTACGCGTACACCTTCACGCTCACTAGCATAGAAAAGGTCAACATCAACTGTGAAAGCGAGTGGGTTACCACCGCGATCCGTCAGGTTGTTGCCATTCTGGTCCTTCTGCTGACCTTCGAGGAAGCCTGCACGCAGACCACTCACGTTGGTAACGCCAGGAATGGCGGCACCTTTACGAACATCACCACCATCATTCCACTTGCTATAGAAGTCAGCGATGGTAGTAAAGCCGTTCCAACCACTTGGATTTTGGTTGTAGTGCAGCGTCATACGGTGACGGCTCTGCATGTTACCGCGACCGTTACCCGTCTCAGCGACGATAGCAAAGATAGACTCTTTAGACAGTGCTGAGTTGTTGGCAGTGAAGTTGTCCCAGTAATTCGTAAGCTCGAATACACCTGAGTTAATCACAAAATCACAGCTCTGGATAACCTTGTTCATGTCATCTGATGCAAAGGTATAAGGACCTGCCGGATTAGCTGCCGTAAACACAGCCTTGTTGAGGTAGACCTTCGCCATAAGCGCGTGCGCTGCCTCTTTGGTTGCTACACCCGCGTCAACAGAAGCACGGTTGGGCAGGTTAGGCAGTGCAGCCGTCAGATCTTCAATGATCCTGTTGACAGCCTCTGTGCGCGTGAAAACTTTAGGAACGGCGTCAAAGCCTTCTGTAGCCTCACGGAATGGCACCTGGCCGTAGAGATCTGCAACGTGGTAAATGAAGTAGGCACGCAGGAAGCGAGCCTCAGCCTCAACGCGATCGTTATTATCGCGGTCAGCGGCAGCGATGGCCTGCGTAGCCTGGAAGATACCTGAGTTCAGCTGGTTCCAGCCGCTCAGGACGAAGGAGTGAGAAGCATCCCACGTATGGCTGTGCAGCTGACGCCAGACACCGAAGTCACTCCAGTCTGTACCGCGTGTAGGACCCATCATTTCGTCTGAAGGATGCTCCATCAGCGCAAAAGCATTGTCCTGGCTGTTGAGGCCATGCAGCTGCGAATAAGTACCCCGGAGGGCAGCAGCCGGATCAGGAGGCAAAGGGAGCGTACCGTCAACGACTTCAACGCCGATGGCATCTTCCGTTACATCCTCAAGGTCTGTGCAAGCCGGCAGCGTAAACAGCATACCAGCAGGCAGCAACAGGTAGAGAAATTTTTTGTTAACTATCATTGTCTTGACAGATTAAATTTAGTTAAAACCTACATTGACACCCAAAGAGAGGGTGCGAGAAGAGGGATAAGACGTGTAGTCGATACCGAATGAAGGTATGCCGTTGATAGCCTTATCCGTGTTAACTTCAGGATCGAAGCCTGTGTAGCCGGTGAACAGCAGCAGGTTCTGACCCGTCAGGAAGAAGCGCAGTGAGTTGACACCTTTCCAGTTACGTGTATTAAACGTATAGCCCAGTGAAAGGTTTTGCAGACGTACAAAATCTCCTCTTTCGAGGAAGCGGGTAGATGCTTCGCCGAAGTTGTTGGGATTTTCTGCACTGTTAGCTATCTCTGTTGATACGTTACGACCATTGCGGAGGTTACCCTTCAGGAATATAGCGTTGGCTGTGTTGTTATACACATCGAAGCCAAACACACCATTGAAGAAGATACTCAGGTCGAAGTTGCCAAACGTGAAATTGTTGGTTAAACCAGCCGTGAAGTCAGGTAGTGGATCGCCGGAGAACACAACTGCGTCGCCGTTAGGATAGATACCCAAACCTTCGCTGTCGAAACCGCCGAACTCGCGCAGGTAGAAAGCAAACAGCGGAGCGCCGCTGATGATGCGCTGTGCGTATGCACCTGTAAGGCCCTGACCGCTGATAGCACCCGTATTAACGAAAGTAGGCAGATCGCGTACTTCGTTTTTAATGTAGGTAGTATTCAGCAAAGCCTGCCAGGAGAACTTAGAGCCCTCAACGATGCGCGCGTCCAATGACAATTCCACACCCGCATTGAGTACGTTGCCATCGAGGTTAGTAAACTGGCGTGGGTTACCCGGAGCAGGCTGTGGAACCTCAACCTGGAAAATCAGGTTTTCGGTCACCTTGTTGAAGTAGTCGATAGAACCCAACAGGCGGCCACCAGCGAAACCGAAGTCGATACCGAAGTTGTACTGTGTAGTTTCCTCCCACTGAATGTTGGGGTTAGCCAACTGAACGAGGCTCAGCGAACCATCGTTGTTTGGACGGAAGATAGCCTTAGCTGCGTTGCCGGGAAACTCCTGGTTGCCCGTAACACCCCAGCCTGCGCGAACCTTCAGATCGTAGAAGATATCCGGAATGAAAGACTCCTGTGTCAGACGCCATGCACCCGCCACAGAAGGGAATACACCGTACTTGTTACCCTCGCCAAACTTGGTAGAACCATCAGAACGCAGGGTAGCCGTCAGCAGGAAGCGATCGCCGATGTTGTAGTTGACACGGCCAAAGTAAGACTGAAGCTCCTCAACAGAACGATCAGAGAAACCGCGGTAAGCCGCATTGTTGTCCTGTGCGTTGACACCATCAATGTTGTCAACCAAGGTGATATCGTCTGTAATAAAGAACTGAGAAACGATGGAGTGACCACGGTTGCTGAACTCCTGGTAAGAGTAACCTGCGATAGCATCCAGGCGATTCTTGCCCATCTGCTTGCTGTAGTTAAGCGTGTGCTCAACCAGTCGGCTGGCGAGGTAGCGGTTGTCCAGTACGGCACGACCACGGTTGAGGATATCGTTGAAGTACAAATCAGGGTGGATACCCGTGCGACGAACAGACGCAGCGTTGTCAACACCCAGATTCAGTTTATAAGACAAGCCGGAAGCAATGTGCCAGGTTGCAGACACGTTGCCAAGCACGCGCATGGTTTCACCTGTGTCATCAATCAGGTCCAGCATTGCCATTGGATTACGCCAATCGAAGCTCTGGTTCAGCGTACCATCGGCATTGTAAGGATTGCGCGTTGGGTTGGCCTGCAGCGCAGCACCAATCAGGTTGCCTTCGAAGCCTGCATTGTTTGTAACTGGTGCATAAGTGTTGTTGAGGCGAGTAGCCGTCAACTGAACACCCAGCTCGATCTTGTCGTTCAGCATCTTGTGATTGGCATTCACACGAGCGTTGAGACGCGTAAGATCCGTATTCTTAACAATACCCTGCTGATCCAGGTAACCCAATGAGAAACGGTAGGTAGTCTTCTGGTTACCACCACCATAGCTCACGCTGTAGTTCTGGGTGATACCCGTACGGAAGATCTCATCCTGCCAGTCAGTAGCACCGCCAAAATTAACGACACTTGCGTTGGCTCCCGCCTTGACAGCCTGGTCAACATACTCGCCTGCACCCAGTACATCGATTCTGTTCAGGATGTTTGACGAACTGGTCTGGGCTGAGAAAGTCAGGTTACCAGTACCCTGCTTGCCACGCTTGGTGGTGATCAATACAACACCGTTGGCACCACGCGAACCATAGATGGCTGCAGCAGATGCATCCTTCAGTACGGAGATACTTTCGATATCATCCGGGTTGAGGAAGTTCAACGGGTTGCGGGCAGAAGAAGTACCGGCACCAAAATCAGAACCACCCGCACTGTCATCGCGGCCGTCCAAAGGAACACCGTCAATAACGAAGAGCGGGTTGTTGTTACTGCGTACAGAAGAAGTACCGCGGATACGGATATTCACCCCTGCGCCCGGCTCACCGCTGGAAGCAGTGATCTGAACACCCGCAGCACGGCCTTGCAGCAGCTGCTCCGGTGAAGTAATCACCCCCTTGTTAAACTCCTTTTCCCCAACAGCTACCACGGCACCCGTGGCATCTCCTTTGCGGACAGAGCCATAACCCACTACTACTACCTCATCCAGCACCTGACCTGCTGACATCGAAACGTCAACAGTCTTGCGGCCAGCAATGTCAACTGTCTGCGTAGTGTAGCCAGTGTAGGACACCTCAATCTGCGTAGCGCCAGCCGGCACAGACAGGGAGTATGTCCCGTCAATGTCAGTTACCGTACCTGTCGATGTCCCGACCACCAGAATGTTTGCACCAATCAGTGGTTCATTGGTTGCTGCATCGGTTACTTTACCGCTAATGGTTGACTGCGCCATCGCAGCCGTCCCCACTACCAGCATAAGTACCGCAAGCAGCCACCGAGGATAAAAGTCGACTTTAAGCTTCATACAATACTTCGGTTTGGTTAATTAAACAATTACAACACTATACCCTGTACACCAGGGCAATCCCTTACGAGCCTAAGCTCATGCTCTTGTATGTTGGTTGATTGGGGAAAACATACACTGACAGGTGGCAAATACGATCTGTTCGAAAGCCATACAACTAAAAAAATCTGGCTGATTAAATTTGTGTTAAAAAAACACTAAGTTCCTGCAAAGCTCCGTAATCGCATTCAATTATGCAAGAACTTGAAAAGATATTTTACCTACATTGTGATAGCCAAATTTTATTTCAAAGGCTGTATGGGTAAATTTCAAACGTTGAGGATTGACTTAACGCTGCCTTAACAGCCCACTTTAGCTCAATTTAACTTTGTCGGGTAGTCCGTTGTTAGTTCTCAAACTGCTATTCACCTATGTATGCTGTAAAGATTCTGAAGCTGGTCATGCTGCTGCTTATCAGCCTGCGTACAGCGGGTCAGGATATGCAGTTGCTCCGGACGGCCCGAAAAGTCGATCTCCCCTTCACCTACATCAATCGCTTTATCGTCATTGACGTACTTTTCAACGGAAGCCTTCCGCTCAAATTCATCCTGGATACAGGTGCCGAAAACACCATCCTGACCCAAAAAGAAATCGCACAGGCGCTCAATCTGCGCTTCCAGCGCAAAATTGCCGTCTATGGAGCCGACATGAGTCAGGAGCTCACGGCCTACCTCATCAGCGGCGTTCGCATGGATCTGGGAGGACAACTGGTGCTCCCCAACCGCTCCATGCTGGTGCTGGAAGAAGACTACTTTCGTTTTGCCGAAATAGCAGGGGTATCCATCCACGGCATCATCGGTGCTGACATTCTGAAACGTTTTGTGATACAGGTCAATTACCAGCGTCAGATTGTCACTTTCTATGATCCTAATTACTTTCAGCCCCCGCGCGAGCAGCGGGCAACCTCCCTGCCGGTTGCTTTTCACCGCCACAAGCCTTACCTGCAGCTCAACACACAGCTCTCGCCGACTGACAGTGCGCGCACATTCAAATTTCTTATCGATACGGGCGCCAGCCTGTCACTGCTGCTGCACACCACCGCTGATTCGTCACTCTCGCTACCCGGCGGTGTGTTGCCTGCCAACATTGGCATCGGCCTGGGAGGCTACCTGCAGGGAGCTGTGGGCCGCATCAGCGGCCTGCAAATTGCCGGACAAAGCCTGACACAAGTGATTGCCTACTTTCAGGAGCGCTCAGATTCTCTCGATACCGATATAACCTTCGATCGGGACGGGCTGCTCGGCAACCAGTTGCTGGAGCGCTTCGAGCTGACCATCGATTATCCCCGCGAACACCTGTACGTGAGCCCCGGTCGTTGGATCAATCAGCGTTTTCGGTTCGACAGGAGCGGCATGAGCCTGCTGGCTACCGGCCGGGACCTGCGCACTTTGGTGGTCATGAACATCATCCCCGGCAGCCCCGCCGATCTGGCCGGGCTGAAAAGCGGTGATGTCATAAAATCCTTTAACGGTTGGGGTAGTACCTGGCTGGAATTGGGTTCTGTTGTCAGCAAACTGATGGGTCAGCCTGGCAGGCGCATTCGTATAAAAATACGCAGGGATGAGCAAGAGTTATTCTTCTCCTTCCGGCTGCGGGAACTCATCTGACCCGCTCAGCGCACATCCTGCCGGAGCGTCGTTGAGCCGCCAATCATATGGCAGGTAGCGAATGTCCACGGTTGCAGGTACAGGTTCAGGCAGATACGTATTGATATACGCTCTCACAGACCCTCTGTCGCGCTCAAAATCGCCCGAAAACCAAGAAAATATGGCCGACAGTTGAGCCGTTGACCCTCTCGGTTGATTCCGGACATCGTCGAGCAGAAACGCCCGCATGGCCGCATCGAGCTGCTCTTCCAGCCGATCTGCCGTGTAAGCCCCGGCACGTAAGCGCGGACAGGAAACGGATGCGCAGTTGATAGCCGCATGTATGCGCGCATCTTTGAAAAGCGGGCGCAGTATGTTGTGCTCAATCTGATTGAGATCGTACTTTCGCCCCGCAATGTTGATGAATGAAATATCCCACACGCTGTTGACGAAGGGCAAGCCAGGCCGTATATCTTTGATGCCGGCAACAGGATAGTGATCGACAATGAGTTTTATGGTGAAGGCATTGTAAGCATTGATCCAATAGGCCATCTGTTCGGATCTTGACCAGGTATCTGCTGAGGGATGGCTACCCCGGAGCAGCTTCAAATAGCGGTTCAGCTGCTGACTATCCCGTATAAACCCTTGGTAATCAACCATACCATCGGAACACACATACTTATGCAACAGACTATCCCACGCAGCATGGCTGATCGGGAGATCCTCCGTATGCAGAGCTATGGTTCTGCACTGTACAACCAATACCCCTACAGCAGCCAACAACAGATACAGGCTTACTTTTACAATGGTCGATTGTTTCATACATTCTTTCTTTAAAGTGTGCCGGGCAGGTGTTCGGAAGATTTTTACCGGATCAAAACAGTTTTTAAGTAAGTTTCACCTTTTTTGATCATACAAGATCGTTCAAAAAAGTGAGGAGGCGTAAAAAATAACTTTTTTTGCCTCTGGCAGATCAGCCTGAATATATTCTCAAATACATTTATGATCAGCGTATTAGTGATAAAAATAGCCAAATACCCACTATCAATCCCCCATCGCAACACGTAAATTTCTACTTTTTTTCAGCCTGCGTGCAGCATTTACGCGATTAGCCGGCTTTATATGGCAACAGGCAGCATTAAAAGTATTCCGGCACCGAGTGCCCGAATAAATCAAAAGCAGGTGCCCATTTTTTTCAAAACAGGTGCCTGCTGAGAAGTTTTTTGGCAACTCAGCCTGCCAACAAACATTTTGAAACTACCTGAAAGGCAGGATCCGCCTATATTCAACAACCATTTAATTTGTACAATATGCAACTCAACCGAATTATTCTTTTTCTCATGCTTGCAATTTCGTTGGCAAGCTGCAGAAAAGATACCGACGACATCAGCCTGCGCGATATTACCTACCAGCCACCCGTCGTCCGGGTCAATGGCAAACTGACCGGCCAGGTCGTTGACGCGGATGGCAATCCCGTAGCCAATGCCCAGGTGAGCGTAGGACAACAGACGGCACAAACCAATGAGCTTGGGCTGTTTTTTTTCAATGATGTAGCCCTCAATGCTGCAGGCACCTTCATACAGGCGCAAGCCTCCGGCTACTTCCCGGGCTCCACCCGCTTTTTTCCCCGCCCCAATGCCAGCAATATCGTTCGCATAGGCCTCATCCCTCGTACCTATGCCGATCAGGTGTCGGCAAGTAGCGGGGGGACCGTCAGCCTGAGCAATGGTGCGAAAGTGACGCTGCCGGCCAACGGCATTGTCGATGCAGCGGGCAACAACTACAATGGCAGCGTACAGGTCGCCATGTTCTGGATCAACCCGGCAGCCGACAACCTGCACGACATCATGCCGGGCAATCTGCAGGGTATAGACCGCAACAACCGCGAGGTATCCATGGCTACCTGGGGCATGATGGCCGTGGAACTTTTTAGCCCTGACGGGCAAAAGCTACAGATTAAGCCCGGTGAAAAAGCCGTATTGACGTTCCCGCTGCCCCCTGCCTACCGCGCCCAGGCGCCGGGGAGTATGCCGCTCTGGTATTTTGACGAAAATCTCGGCCTGTGGATTGAAGAAGGGCAGGCGAGGTTGCAAGGCAATACCTACGTGGGCGAAGTGGGGCATTTTTCCTTCTGGAATGTTGACTTCCCCTTCCCGTTGATTGATATTACGGGTGTTATCAATATCAACGGACAGCCGGCGGGAAGCACACTGGTGGTCATCCGGG
>JAUMBM010000366.1:0-5950 GCA_032115735.1 Saprospiraceae bacterium | reverse complement strand
CTGGCAGAGGCACTCAAATTCGAAGAGGCACAGCAGCTCAAAGAAAAACTGCGGGCCTTTGAAGACTATCAGTCCAAGTCGACCATCGTAAGTGTAAGTATCCGGGATGTCGATGTTTTTTCGATCATCAATGATGAGAAGGAGGCGTATGTCAACTACATCAAGGTGGTTGACGGAGCCATCATCAATACGCATACTCAGTGGATTGTCAAGCATATAGAAGAAGAGACAGATGAGGACATACTGGCGTTTGTAATACCGGTACTGCGGGACCGCTTCAACAGTCAGGCGCCGGAGATTCTGGTATCTGCCCCCCTGACGCTGCCCCTGCCCGATGCCAAGGTGGTTGTACCCAAAATTGGGGATAAGAAAAAGTTACTGGAGCTCAGTGAAAAAAATGTGCGCTACTATCAGTTGCAGCGCAAAAAATCAGAGGCGGACCGCACGCCCCGGCAAAAGCCCGCGGAGCGGATTCTGCAGCAATTGCAGCGCGACCTCGGCATGAAAGAGCTGCCCGTACATCTCGAATGTTTTGATAATTCCAATATTCAGGGCAGCCATCCCGTCAGTTCCTGTGTCGTTTTCAAGGATGGTAAACCCAGCAAGAAGGACTACCGCCACTACAATGTGAAGACGGTCGAAGGCCCCAACGACTTTGCTTCTATGCAGGAAGTCGTGTACCGCCGCTACCGCCGCCTGCTGGAGGAAGAGCAGCCGCTGCCGCAGCTGGTAATTATTGACGGGGGAAAAGGGCAGCTGGGCGCTGCCATGGAGAGCCTGCGGAGTCTGGGCATTGCGGATCAGCTTACCGTCATCGGCATCGCCAAGCGGCTCGAGGAAATTTACTTTCCCGGAGACAGTGTGCCGCTTCACATCAACAAAAAATCTGAGAGCCTCAAGCTGATTCAGCAGGCCCGCAACGAGGCTCACCGCTTTGCAATCACCTTTCACCGACAGAAGCGATCCCAAAATTTCACGGCCACCGAGCTGACGGATATTGCCGGCATCGGACAGAAGACGGCTGAGAAGCTGTTGCAGCATTTCGGCTCGGTCAAAAATATTCGGGAAGCGACTGTCACCCTGCTGCGGGCTGTTGTCGGGCTGGCTGCAGCGCAAAAAATCAGGTTGTACTTTGATCAGGAGCAAACAACCGACAGTCCGCCGCATTAACACGTATCGCGGGGTGTTGCCTAAGGCAGAAATACCGGACAGGTACCTGGCTGCCACCGGCCGGCAACAAAGGGGGCTACCGTTTGTTTTATCTTCATAGACAACTGACAATGAAAATACTACTTACCGGAGCTACCGGCTACATAGGCAAACGACTGCTTCCCATGCTACTGGCACAAGGGCATGAAGTGATATGCTGCGTGCGCGATCGCCAGCGTTTTCCTACAGAAGGCATTTACAGCCACCCTGCCATCCGTTTGTTTGAGGTGGATTTCCTGCAGGAGCTGCCGCCGGCAGCTTCGCTGGCCGACGTGGACGTCGCCTACTACCTGATCCACTCCATGAGTGACAGTACGGGCGATTTTGGTGAGATGGAAGCCAGGGCGGCCACGAATTTTGCCGCACTCATGCGCAATACGGCCGTCAGGCAGGTCATCTACCTAGGCGGTATCAGCAATGAACAGCAGCTCTCCCGTCACCTCGCTTCCCGCAAAAATGTATCGACCATACTCCATGCTTCGGGGCTGACCATCACCACGCTGCAGGCAGGGATTATCGTGGGTTCCGGCAGCTCCTCCTTTGAAATCATGCGGGATCTGGTAGAAAAACTGCCGATTATGGTGACTCCCCGCTGGCTCAATACCCGCTGTCAGCCCATCGCCATACGCAACGTACTGGAATACCTCACGGGCGTACTGCTGCGTGAAGACACCTATAACCAGACTTTTGATATTGGCGGCCCCGATATCATGACCTATCGGGAGATGCTGCTGGCCTTTGCTGCTGTCCGGGGATTGCGGCGCACTATTATCACCGTACCTGTAATGACCCCCCGACTTTCGTCCTACTGGCTGTATTTTGTGACGGCTACCTCCTACAAACTGGCAGTCAATCTGGTCAACAGTATGCGGGTAGAGGTGGTGGCGAGCGACAACCGGCTCGAGCAAATGCTGGGTATAAAGCCCATGCATTACAAAGAGGCGGTTGAGCTGGCCTTTCAGAAAATTGAACAAAATGACGTGATCTCCAGCTGGAAGGATGCGCTGGCGTCCAGTTATGTAGACAATTCGCTGCTCGACCACATCAATATCCCTACCAATGGCTGTTTCATCGACCGCCGCGAGCGCCTGATCGAGGGGGATGTCAATCAGGTGCTGGACAATATATGGGCCATCGGCGGAGATCGCGGCTGGTACTACGGCAATATGCTGTGGCAGATTCGTGGATTTATGGACAAGTTTTTTGGTGGAGTGGGGTTGCGGCGAGGTCGTACCAATGCTACCAATATTTACACAGGGGACACCCTCGACTTCTGGCGGGTACTGGCTGCTGACAAGCAGAAGCGTCGATTATTGTTGTATGCAGAGATGATTTTGCCGGGCGAGGCATGGCTGGAGTTTCGGATTGTCCGCCGCAATGGGCGTCACTTTCTCCGGCAGACAGCCACTTACCGGCCTACAGGCGTGCTGGGGCGATTGTATTGGTACTCTGTGCTGCCATTTCACTTTTTTATTTTCAGCGGGATGCTCAGGAATATTATCCGCTATCGTCCTGCTTTACAGGCAGAAGTACAGCGGAGCTGAGCTTAGGAAACAACAGGCAGCAGAAAAATTGTATTTGTATATAATGTTTTGTTGGTATTGAATTTAGAATTTTTATTTTGAATATCTTGTTTGTTGTAGAATAATTGATTATCATTGCGTTTACGTGCAGCTTGTTTAGCGTGGGGTAGCCCACGCTGAGCTGCCTTCTTTTCGTCATCAAACAACGATTCGATATGAACGCATTGCTATCTTCAGGCAAGTATCTCTTCGCCATTCCATTCGCCATTTTTGGCATTTTTCATTTCATGAACGCAGAAGGTATGGCGGGCATCGTACCTATTCCGGGGGGTGTCATCTGGGTCTACATTACGGGTATTGCGCTGCTGGCAGCGGTTGTGAGTATGCTCACAGGCAAAAAAGATAAGCTGGCAACGATGCTTTTAGGCGTGTTAATGCTTATTTTCGCATTGGCTATTCATCTACCCGCCGTTTTAGGGGGCGACCAGATGTCTATGGCTTCATTCTTAAAGGATTTGAGTCTTGCAGGAGCAGCCTGGATGTATGCACAACACCAGGCTGTGGATGCTTCCTGATATAAGGGCGGCTGAAGCCGGCCATATATCTTTGAGGAGAGGCCGCCTCAGTACACTTTCCAGCCGCGGCTGGAAAGTGTACTGAGGCGGCCTTTTGTCTGGATAAAAAACAGCCATGAAGAAAAAGCTTACGGGTCTGCTGCTGGGTCTGCTGCTGGCAGGGGGAATATTGGCACAGTCGGAGAGCGATGAGCGGGCGCTGATAGACGTGTCCAACGGGATGTCCGTTGTTCGTGACAGCCAGTTTTTACTCAATATGCGGTTCAGGATGCAAAATCGTATTGGTTTTCGCACCAACAGCCTCGACGATTTGTCCATAGAGGAGATTGAAGCCCGGATTCGCCGGCTGCGGCTGCGTTTTGATGGTTATGTGGGTAGCCCGCGTCTCCAGTATTACATTCAGTTGTCGTTTTCCCGGGCCGATCAGGATCTGGAGGACGTGGGGGATGAGCCCAAGATCATCCGGGATGCTATTGTATACTATGTACTTTCTGATCGATTGTATGTGGGGCTGGGGCAGTCAAAGTTGCCCGGCAACCGGCAGCGGGTGGTGTCCTCGGGCAACTTGCAGTTTGCCGATCGATCCATTGCCAACCGCGCCTTCACCATTGACCGTGACTTCGGTATTTTTGGTTATTATACCCTGCTGCCCGGTGAGCGGCCGTTGCTGCTGAAGGCAGCGGTCAGTACCGGAGAAGGGCGCAACATAACCCGTACCAATACAGGCCTGGCCTACACGGCGCGGCTGGAATGGCTGCCCCTGGGTGAGTTTGTCGGTGGAGGTGATTATTCGGAAGGCGATCTCGCCTACGAACCCAAACCCAGAGTATCGCTTGCCGGAGGTTTTTGTGACAATCGAAGATCTACCCAGACGGGGGGGCAGCTGGGTGATTTGCTGGCGGCCGGCGAAGCGGTGGATGTTTTTACCTTTATTGCCGACGCCCACATCAAGTGGGCCGGCCGGGCCTTATTTGTTGAGTATATGGACCGGCGTGCCAGTGAGACGTTTGTAGCCAATGCAGCCGGTGGGCTCTCCTATGTCGGTCAGGGACAGGCACTCAATGTCCAGCTCAGCCAGTTGTTGAGCTCGCCTGCCCGTGATAATCGAAAACTGTGGGAGGCTGTTTTTCGGTATGGTCGTGTATGGCCTCGCTACGCAACCGAGCAGGCTGCCCTGCAGGAGGTATTGCTGGGGGTCAACCGCTACCTCAACAAGCACCGGATCAAACTACAGGGGCATGTTGGCTTCAACAGCCTGCAGCTACCCGGGCGCGACAACCAGTGGCTGAGCGCTATATTTCAGGTGGAATTTGGGATATAGTCGACTGCTCGTATAAAAATTGCTGATATATCTGTGCCCATCCCTGCCAGCCATGTTCGTCCGAGAAACTGCTGTTGTGCCACAGGCTGACCAGCCAGCCCCCTGAGTTTCGGAGGCTGTCAGTAAGGTCTCGCAGTTTGTCGAGAGCCGCTGCCGGACTGAGTTTCAGGTATTGTCGAAGGCTCACATCCATGACTGTCAGCGGGATGAGTTCAAGCTCCGTCAGGCTTTCATTTTCCAGATCATACCACGGGAAGGGTACAGCCAGACCAGCTCTGAAGCCGGGGGCATCGGCAAAGCCCATGCTGTAGTCCTGCCGGATGCCCGCGTCCAGCAGGCGCCGGTAGGTGAGGGGCAGGCGGAGCCATAAAAAATGTTGCCGGCTGGCGGTCACGGCTGCCCCGGTGATGGTCGCGAGCTGCCCAATCTCCCGGGGCAGGCAGGCAGGGGTAAAATTGGAGCGCCAGGAAGGGTGTATGCCCGTCGCGTAGCGGGCCGCCAGCCGGCGGATGAGCGCCTGCAACCGCGGATGCCCGGGCGGTGCGCCCGGGTCATTGTGCCCTCTTGGGGCCAACAGCCAAAAGTAAACCGCTTGCAGGCAGTATGTCTGGTGCCATTGATCGAGTAGTTCAAAGGTGTCATAGGGGTCTTTTTCCCGCCCCAGCGCCACGCGCAGGCGCTGCGCGAGCAGTGATTTTTTTCCCGTAAAAAAAGCCGCCAGCAGGCTGGCAGCACCGCGCCAGCCCCGCAGGCTGTAGGCCCAGGGAATATCAATGTCGTAGGTAGGCAAAAAGCGGTAGGCCGGACCGGGGAAAGGCGGCAACCCGAAGAGCTGGCTGATGTTGGCGCCCAGCGCCTGAGCCCACAGCTGCACAACCGGCTTTTCGAGCCAGCCGGCCCGAAAAAGCAGGGAAGCGGAAGCGGGAAAACGACCGTGTGCGTCAGCCTCGAAGGGCTGGTACTCCTCGTAGCGACTGCTCACATAGAAGGCGGCCGACAGCAGGTCGAAGGGAAAAGAGGATGCCCGCTGCCCGTTGCCAAACAAGGCCGGCAGACCATCATCGGTGGTGAAAGGCGCCGGCCGGCAATCGGCAGCAATCCCCCGGCTCGTCAGCAGACCGTGCGGGATAATCCAGACCGCCGGGCAGGTAAAGCGGCGGGAGCTGTAGTTGAGCCGCGGGCCCTGCCATGCTTCAAAATCGCCGGGCTGCTCGGTATACCGCCAGGGGAGTCCGAGCAGCCGGTCGAGCAGCAGCTGCAGACAGTAGGTCAGTCTGGGGCCGGGCGACTTTTCGACAAACAGCAACAGCTCCATGGCGGCA
>JAUMBM010000365.1:0-2156 GCA_032115735.1 Saprospiraceae bacterium | reverse complement strand
GCATCATGGGCAGCGCGTGCTGTACCAGCGGACCGCCCGACGGGCAGTCGAAATAAGATTGCTGTTTTTCGGCCCATGTGTGCGGCGCGTGGTCCGTAGCAATGATATCCAGCCGGTTGTCCAGCAGCCCTTGCAGCAGAGCCGACTGATGCTCAGCACCCTTCACGGCCGGATTCCATTTGATGCGCGCTCCCAGCGCGGCGTAGTCTGTGTCGTTGAAAAAAAGATGGTGCACGCATACCTCCGAAGTGATGCGCTTTTGACGCAGCGGGGTATGGGGGTCAAAAAGGGCCAGCTCGTCGCGGGTGGAAATGTGGAGGATGTGCAGGCGGGTGTTGTGTTTTTGCGCCAGCGCTACGGCCCTGGAGCTCGACAGGTAGCAGGCTTCGACCGAGCGGATACGCGGGTGCTCGTACATGGGTACATCCTCACCATAGCGTGCCCGCGCATCGGCGGCATTGGCACGCACCGTAGCTTCGTCTTCGCAATGAACAGCGATGAGCATGGGCGTCTCCCGAAACACATTCTCCAGCGTCTGCTGATCGTCGACCAGCATATTGCCGGTGCTGGAGCCCATGAAGATCTTAAGTCCGCAGACTCGCGAAGGATCGGTGCGCAGCACTTCGTCCAGGTTATCATTGGACACGCCCATGTAGAAGGAGTAGTTGGCCAGCGAGTTGCGGGCGGCAATCTGGTACTTTTCCTCCAGCAGCGACTGGTTGAGGGTGGGTGGTTTTACGTTGGGCATTTCCATGAAGGAGGTGACGCCGCCCGCCACGGCTGCCCGCGCTTCGCTGCCGATATCGCCCTTGTGGGTAAGGCCGGGCTCGCGAAAGTGTACCTGGTCGTCAATGATACCGGGCATGGCCAGCAAGCCGTCGGCCCTCACCTCCCGGCTGCCCGCCGGGGGCTCTATGATACCGCCGATGCGGCTAAACAGGCCGTCCTCAATGAGGAGGTCGCCTTCGATAATCTGCCCCTCATTGACGATACGGGCGTTCTTGATGACAGTCGTTGCCATAGGCTGCTTAGTTTGAGCCGGTAGAAAAATAATGTCAATCGAAAAACAAACCAAATGCTTTTTCGATCGCTCTCCGCCCCCAAATATTCACACATTATTCTGCGGCAGCCTCTTTTTTGTAGGTCGTGAGGTGCTGGCTCAGGTAGCCGATAATGACGCTGAGGCCCATATTGAACTGCCGGTTGTTGTTGATGATGATATCGGCATCTTCCATATAGGGCTTTATGTAGCGTTCAAAGGTGGGCAGCACGTGATTTTCGTAGCGGTAAAGGACATCCTCCAGCGGATAGTTGCGCTCAACGCGGTCGCGTTTGATGCGGCGTATGACCTTCAGGTTTTCTTTGGCATGCAGATATACCTTCAGGTTCAGCAGCTTGCGCATTTTCTTGTAGTGAAAAACGAAGAGCCCTTCTACCAGAATGATGGGTGCTGGCTGGAAAACCAGTTCCCGGGCGGTAGCCATGGTGTTGTTGAAGGTATACTCCTGCCGGGTAACAGTCTGTCCGGCCATCAGCTTTTTGACATCTTTGACGAAGGCTTTTTTATCGATGGCTTTGGGCAGGTCGAAGTTGATGACACCGGAATCGTCAACCTGCTGCTCTTCCCGCGGAAGGTAGTAGTCGTCCTGCGAAATCACGCAGAGCTCTTCGACAGAGAAATGATCGCGAATTTGGCGGATGAACGAGGTTTTGCCGGAGCCACTGCCCCCTGTAATGCCAATAACGAGCGGTTTCATGCCGGATAGTCCCGGATTTGCCGTGGACGCGCAAAATTAACTAAAGTAATCGGCAATGCACACGAGTAAATTAGTTTTATTACATTTGGCCGGCAAAGCAAGCGAAATCAACAAGCTGAGCAGCTGTCCGGGCATTGTCAGACCCGGCAATACCCCTGCAATTTGTTGACCCGCCCAATTGCAGTCAATCAACAACTGATTCATAATCAGAAAATATGGAAATAGCTATCTCTGCTGCGAGAGCTTCTCTGGGTATCGCTGTACTGTTGGGTATCTGTTATGCCCTGAGCAACAATCGCGCTGCCATCAACTGGCGTCTGGTCTCTATCGGATTGGGACTGCAGTTGCTGCTGGCGGTCATGATATTAAAAGTTCCGGGCGTAAGCGGCGTCTTTGACC